>NZ_JANQOP010000128.1 GCF_028285745.1 Acaryochloris sp. IP29b_bin.137
AGAAGCCCTGATGCTGAGTAAAATCCGTTTTCAGGTCAGCAGTAGGGCCGTAGACGCAGTTAGGAGGTATCTTGCCTTACAAGTTAGCGACACTATTCATTAAACGGGAGATCTCTTAACGAAGTCTTCAGAGTTGATAGTGCGACAACCTCCATATTTAATATACCTTCACGCTTATTTATCTTCACCGAAGAATTGTGATGGGCAATTGCTAGAATCAGGTCATTCTCCATGGTGATTGACTGACAAACTGCATTGGGATCACCTTCTCCCCATCCTGAACCCGCCTCTATATTCTTTAACCTCCATCTTGATATCGTGAATCCTATTCTTCTTATCGCGGCGATTCTAGTTTCTTGGTTGGTCTTTACTTGGCTTTTGAGAGTGGTTAAAACCACCCTCAAAACTGCCTTTCTGATTGCTGTGATTGTTTTGGGTCTACAGGTGATCGTTGGGATTGGTCCCGATCAAGTGCTGCAAGCGGTCATGGATCTCCCTCGACTGCTGCAGGAGTTATTGAGCGAATCATCCTAGAGCGTTAACGCCATCGTCTGATAGGGAAAACACGGCTTGGTCAGGGAGGCTTCCACCCATATAGATCTTTAAATTGAGATCAATCGTGCATGTCTTTGGAGACAAGCAATGAATCAACTCAAAACGGTCAGTTTATTTAGGGCCTAGACCAACTGCTCCAGCATAGGAAGCCTGACTCCCAAGTTCATCCTCAATGCGCAGGAGCCGATTATACTTTGCTACCCGTTCACTTCGGCAAAGGGATCCGGTTTTAATTTGTCCAGCCCTGGTCGCAACTGCGAGATCGGCAATGGTGGTGTCTTCCGTTTCACCGGATCGATGGCTAATAATGGACGTAAAGGAATTCCGCTTAGCGAGATCAATGGTTTCCAGGGTTTCAGTCAGCGTCCCAATCTGATTCAGCTTAATCAAAATGGAATTGGCTGATTGCTGTTCGATCCCTTTTTGTAACCGCGAGGGGTTGGTCACAAATAAGTCATCGCCAACCAGCTGCACCCGATCTCCTAATCGAGCCGTTAAACTGCCCCAGCTCTGCCAATCTTCTTCGTGGAGGGGATCTTCGATGGACACAATTGGATATTGGCCTACAAGACCTTCTAAGTAATCGATCAGCTCGCCAGGCGAATGGGCCGCGCCATCATAGGTATACTGCCCGTCTTTGTAGAATTCACTGGCTGCCACGTCTAAGGCCAGGCTGATTTGATCCCCAGGCTGATAACCCGCTTTCTTAATCGCTTCTACCAGTAGTTCTAAGGCGGCCTGGTTAGAGGCTAGATTGGGCGCATATCCCCCCTCATCACCCACGCCAGTCAATAGATTTTGAGCGGCCAACACTTGACTTAAAGACGTAAAAACCTCTGCGCCCCAGCGCAATGCCTCCCTGAACGAATCCGCACCATGGGGGACAATCATAAATTCTTGAATGTCGACGTTATTGTTGGCATGGGCTCCACCATTAATGACATTCATTAGGGGCACGGGTAAGAGATTGGCTAACGGGCCACCCAGGTAACGGTATAGCTCTTGGTTCAGGACTTCGGATGCTGCTTTAGCAGTGGCCAGGGATACTGCTAAAAGTGCATTGGCACCCAGCTTAGATTTATTAGTTGTTCCATCCAACTCAATCAGGGTCTGATCAATATCGGCTTGTTCAAGGGCATCTAAGCCCACTAATTCTGGCTGAATTTGGTCTTTGATATTGGCAACTGCCGTCAGAACCCCTTTGCCCCCATAGCGCTGAGCATCTCCATCCCTCAATTCGTGTGCTTCAAAGCTACCGGTAGAAGCGCCGCTGGGAACTTGAGCTAACCCAAACGCCCCGCAACTTAAGATGACCTCTGCTTCCACCGTTGGGCGACCACGAGAGTCTAGAATTTCGCGCGCCTCAATGGCAACGATTTCAGTTTCTTGCATGCGTTATATGTCCAACAACCTACAAAATAATCTGGTGAGCTTGACCGGATCGTCAAGCTATAGAATGCATCTAGTCAAGTAGCAGTGTCGATGCCATCAAGGATCTTCTTTTAGTCATACTAGGTGCGATCGCGTCAGAATGTAACTAGTGTGACAACCACCGCTTGAATTTACTAACCCTTAAACAGATAGTCTTATGAGAATTCTCCATACCATGCTGAGAGTGGCAGACCTCGATGCTTCCCTAGCATTCTACTGTGATGTCTTGGGCATGCAGTTACTTCGTCGCAAAGATTACCCCAGCGGTGAGTTCACACTTGCGTTTGTCGGCTATGGGAATGAAGCAGATCATACGGTTTTAGAACTGACCTATAACTGGGGCGTATCTGACTACAATTTGGGCGATGCCTACGGTCATATTGCCATTGGTGTTGATGATATTTACCGTGCCTGCAACGATATTAAATCCCGCGGAGGACGGGTAACGAGGGAACCTGGTCCTATGAAACATGGATCTACCGTTATTGCCTTTGTAGAGGATCCAGACCGCTATAAGGTGGAGCTGATTCAACTCAGTGCAAGGTCAGCCCCGACAGAAACACCAGTGATTACCACTGCCTAAGTTCTAGTATTAGGCTGGGATTGGCAGAATACCACTCCTTGCGATCAGCCTGTTCAGTATAAGGAAAGCAGTAGGTTGCATCTGCCCTGCGTTGGAAGGACTGAGACATACGGTTAAAGGGCTGCAACTGCTCGTGCAGTCCTTTGGGACTTACCAGTTCTAGCCTCTATTTGGTCTGGTCCAACGATTGAGGCGCTTTAAACCCTCAAATGATCTGTTCTGCGGTCAGTCGATCCCTTCACGATTTAAACACTATTTTTGCTTAAGGTAATCGATAAAGCATCCACAATACTGTTATTTGAGATATAAAATTCAAACCCCTAATATTACCAGGTGGCTAGAGAAAATTTCGATATATGCCAATACAAAAATCGCCTACGATCCCTTGGCTTGAACAGGAAGAATGCAGTATCTTATTTGGGTGAAGGAATGTATATGTAGAAGTACTTTCTGCATTTTTGCCGATATCGGGAACATTTTCTTCAGACTGATCTTCCAGGCAATACAACATCTTACGTTTGTCGTATTGACCTGAGAAATCAAATAATCGTACTTAAGTCTGCCTGCAGACTCCAAAGTACATGTGAGTGAGGAGTATAACCATGAAAAAAGCATGTTTACTGGCTGGAAGCCTGAGTCTGATCGGACTGGCTGCCCTGCCTGCAAGAGCTGTGAGCACCAGCGAACAGCTTCCTGTCGAAACCCAAGCTATTGAAGACGTCACTCCTGTTGCTGCAGAGCAAGAGGAACTGTTGCTGGCTGACCAATCTCTCAGCCAAACAACGTCTGTTAATGACTTAATGGCTGAAACGAAAGAAGATTCCGTTGGTCAGGTGACTTCGGTGTCTCAACTGTCTGATGTCCAACCCGACGACTGGGCATTTCAGGCCATTCAATCCTTGGTGGAACGCTATGGTTGCGTTGCGGGTTATCCCGACGGTACTTTCCGTCCTAGCCGAGCCATGTCCCGTCGTGAGGCTGCTGCCCTAGTTAACGCTTGTTTAGATAACCTCAGCAACCGCTTCGCTACCAAAGAAGATTTAGACGCCCTTAAGGCTCTGCAAGACGAATTTGCGGCTGAGCTTGCTACTCTTAGAGGTCGGGTTGACGGTTTAGAAGCTCGTGTTGCCACTGTTGAAGCTCAGCAGTTCTCCACCACCACCAAACTACAAGGTGAAGTGGTGATGGCTGCCCAGTTTGGTGATTTCGTTGATAACCCCGCTGACTTTGCGCTTACTGCTGTTCCTACGCCTGCTGGTGCCAATGTCGGTCTAGTTAACAACGGGGCTGACAGTAGAATATCAGCCATATCGCGCGTTCGGCTTAATTTCAATACCAGTTTCTCAGGCGATGATTTGCTTGCCACTCAGCTAGAAGTTGGGAATAATGGTCAAGACTTTTTTGGCAATGCATTATCTCCTAATCTTGGAGCGGGACCACTTCCGCAAGATCATCTTCCGATTGGTCTTGGTACTCCCGGTACCTCTTCATTAGTTGATCTGGGTGCTGCTGATTATGCTGGCATTGGTAATCAGGTATCGCTTCGTCGCTTAGCTTATTCCTTTAAGCCCGGCGAAGATTTTACCGTAACCGTTGGTACAAATATTTTCCCCAGCGACTTTGTTGATTTCAACAGCTACGCTAACAACTCTGCTCAAGACTTTAGCTCTGGCTTTTTTATCAATAACCCGTTGATCATCACCAACGCAGTTGATATCAACGGTGGTGCTGGTGCAGCATTTGACTGGAATCCTAATGGTGGTTCTATCAGTGTTCGTGGTGTGTATGTTGCTGCTAATGGTAACCTTGCTACTGGCGCTGATGGTGGTTTAGGAGGAGATCCTCACCAAGGTACCTTAGAACTTGAGTATGCCAACAGTTTTGGTGAAGATGACCAAAATAACTTTGCAATTCGTTTGCAAGGAACTTATGCAGAAACTTTCAACATCGAGCAGAAAGTGCTTGGTGTGAATGCTGAAGCTACTTTTGGCAATATTGGCGTCTTTGGTCGCTATGGAATCTCTTTCGATCCCCAAAACCAAACAGTCAATCCAAACGTGGATGTATTTTCTAGTCCCGCTGCTGCTGCCCCACAACTGTTTGGCTCAAATACAATTCAAACTTGGATGGCTGGCGTAGGTTATAAAGATGCCTTGGTCCCTGGATCTTTATTTGCTGTCGCAGCGGGTATGCCATTCCTAGTTAGTAACACCCCTTTTTCTAATGACCAAATTAACTTAGAGGCTTTTTACCGCTTCCCAGTTAATGACAATATCACCATTACTCCTGCAGTGATGTACATCATCAATCCGCTAGGTACAGTTAGTGCTGCTGGAAGTAATGATAATGACATCATTCAAGGTTTGATTCGGGCTACTTTCTCGTTCTAAACCTTTGTTGATGTAACTCAGCTTGTAACAAGCTAATCCAAAAGGCACTTTGATTTAAAACAGATCAAAGTGCCTTTTGATGTAGTAATGTTATTCCTTGGACACCAGAAGTGGTTAGAGAGTGCCAACTAATGTAAGGCCGGATCTAGTCACTTAATTTGTGTGGCTCTTAATTGACCGCATGCTGCATCGCGATCTAAACCCCGAGAACGTCGGATGCTAGCCGTAATATGCTGTTCTTTCAGACAATTTAGAAATTCTTGTAACCGTTTCTGAGTGGGGCGCTCATAATCTACTTCTGAAATTGGATTGTAGGGAATTAAGTTGACATGGCTTTGAAACCCTCGTAGATGATGGGCTAGTTCCACGGCATGTTCAGGTTGATCGTTGACCCCAGATAAAACAATATATTCGAAGGTTATTCGTCGCCCGGTTACCGCTACGTAAAATTGGCAATCTTGTAAGAGTTTTTCGAGAGGATAATGTTGGGCGCTGGGGACCAGTTGGGTGCGTAATAGTTGATTCGAGGCATGGAGACTGACTGCCAACGTAATTTGCAGCTTCTGTTCGGCTAATTGTCGAATCTGTCCTGGAATGCCGACGGTTGAAAGGGTGAGGGAGCGTTGGCCAATGCCGACGTCTTGATTCAGAGAACGGATTGCTGCCAACACTTGCGCTTGATTGAGTAAGGGTTCACCCATGCCCATAAAGACCACGTTGGCAACCCGCTGTTGAAAGTCTTCCTGAACGGTTAAGACTTGATCCACGATTTCATGGCAAGCGAGGTTACGCAGAAATTGGCCTTTTCCGGTGGCGCAAAAGTCACAAGCCATCGGACACCCGACCTGAGAGGAGACGCAAACGGTGAGCCTTTTTTGGGTAGGTATTCCCACAGTTTCAATCACCTGTCCGTCTGCCAGCTTGAGTAAATACTTAACAGTGCCATCTCTGGCTATAGAACGGTGATTAATCTGGGATCGGCCAATGGGAATATCTGCAATTTCGGTTCGCCATTGTTTCGGAAAAACAGTGATCTCGCTGAGCGATCGCACCCCCTTTTGATAGATCCACTGATGAACTTGTTGGGCTCGATAGGCAGGTTGTTGGTATTGTTTGACCCAATTGGCGAGTTGGGTACGGGATGCGCCTAACAGCGGTGGGATAGAGGCTACGGAGAGATGATCCAGCATGGTCGATGGGAGAGATGGGGAATGAATAGCGGTGAAGCGTCTGTGGAGGGGAGACCCGATAGGCCAAAAGCATATTTTAGGTAGAAAAAGGCTTGATGAGTTGCTCTTCCAAAGCTTATACTGAAAAGTCTGACAAATTCCACGTAAAAAAACGAAGAGGAAGTGATATGTCGCGATATCGAGGCCCTCGCCTCAGAGTAGTGCGTCGTTTAGGAGAATTACCGGGCTTGTCTCGGAAAACTCCGCGGCGGGCTTATCCTCCTGGGCAACATGGTCAAGCGCGTAAAAAGCGGTCTGAATATGCAGCCCAGTTGGAAGAAAAACAAAAGTTACGATTCAATTACGGCCTCTCGGAACGTCAGCTACTTCGCTATGTCCGTAAAGCTCGACGAGCCGGTGGTTCAACCGGTCAAACCTTGTTGCAATTGCTTGAAATGCGATTGGACAATACCATCTTTCGCTTAGGTATGGCTCCCACTATCCCTGCTGCCAGACAGTTAGTGAATCATGGCCATGTATTGGTGAATGGTCGTGTGGTCTCCATTGCGAGTTATCAATGTCGTCCTGGAGATGTGATTCAAGCTCGAGATCGCGATGCCTCTCGGAAACTGATTGAAACTCATATGCAGTTTCCGGGTTTAGCCAACATTCCCACGCATTTGGAATTTGATAAAAACACCTTGACTGGCAAAGTCAATGGCGTTATTGAGCGGGAGTGGATTGCCCTAGAAATTAATGAACTACTCGTGGTGGAATATTACTCACGGAAGGGATAAATCGCGGCAACCTTCTCCAGTTTTTTCTACTGCGGCACATCCCGATTCACTCAAATATCTATACCTCTTAGCTCTCGGATCCGTCAGTTCGAGAGCTTTTTTGTAAACGCTGCTGCAGGATTAACTCTGCAATCGCCAAATCCTCGGGGGTTGTCACTTTCAGATTGGTTTCTTCTCCCAAGACAATATGAACGGGGAGACCGACTTTTTCAAATAAGGCGGCATCATCCGTGACTTCCCATCCCTGTTGTTTGCCCTGTTCATGACAATCCTTGAGGGGAGCAACGTGAAAGCCTTGAGGGGTTTGTGCAGCCCACAATTGCGATCGATCAGGTGTATCTTGAATTTGATGGTCAGGGTTAACCACTTTGATCGTGTCCTTGACGGGGACTGCGGCCACAAACCCTTGGTATTGGTTGAGGGCCTCAGCACAGCGGTCGAGTAACTCTGGTGTTGCCAGACAACGAGCGCCGTCATGGATCAGCACCTGGGTTGCGTCTGTAGGCAAGGCTTGTAAACCGTTATAAACGGACTCCTGGCGGGTCTGCCCCCCCTCAACAAACGTCACAGGTTTACTGAGACGCAGATCTTGAATCAGCGTTTGCCAGGTGGGTTGATCGTCTAATTGACCAATGATGCCGATCCAAGTAATCGAAGATGCTGTTTCTGCAGCTAGCAATGTCCAAGCCAGCAGCGGCTTTCCCAACAGAGCCAATCGCAACTTGTTGCGATCGCTGCCCATGCGACGCCCGACCCCCGCTGCTGGAATAAGTAAATGCATTGATAACCCTAAACTGCTGCCATTCCCTATCCTATACTGGCCTGAAGCTGCAATTTAGAAGACTTGTTGAGTTCCAGAGCAGATGGATTACAAGCGTTAAGCATTCCCCTACAATGGTTGGCGGTAAACATAGACATCATCCGTAACGGCTGTTCTAAATAATGACCCGCGTATTAGCATTGATTCCTGGCGATGTTGGTCGACAACTGTTGTTTTTCCCAACCTTAGAGACGCTTCAACGTCATTATTCCCCGATCGAGATTGATGTCATTGTTGAACCCCGAGCTAAACAAGCCTATCGACTCTGCCGCACGGTTGATCAGGTTCTGACCTTTCAATTTGAAAACCGCAATGGTGCAGCAGACTGGGGGAACTTAATTGGGCAAATTCGGGACCGCCGCTATGATGCAGCTATTACGATTAGTCGAGACTGGACCGCCGGTTTTCTGTGTTGGTTAGTGGGGATTCCCCAACGGGTAGGCTATGAAAACTTAACCCTTCCTGCCTGGGTGCGTTTTGGCCGCAAACAGTTTCCCAAAGTGGGTGGAACGGTCGCTGATTTATCGGGCGTTTGCCTGACGGCTGCAGTGCCTCCGAATGCTCGTCCCTACGATGCGCAACGGTACCATGATTTATTGCTAGGGCTCGATATTGATGCTCCTTGCCCCGACATTGCGATTCATATTCCCACTGAAGATCAACAATGGGCGCAAGCAGAACAAGAACGATTGGGGATTGTGGGTAAACGCTATATTGTGCTGCATGGGGGAACGGGGGCCGAAAACTCCGATGACGAACCCTCGCAATTTTATCCCGTTCGCAGTTGGGAATCCGTGATTGAAGGCTACCTGGAACGACAGCCAGATACGCCTCTGGTAATTGTCCAGAGCGCTGACAACAAAGATTGGGTGGCCTCTTTGGTCTCCGTCTGTCCACAACTCCAGATTGTGAGTCCGAACCATGTCGGTCAACTGGCAGCTTTTATTAATGCAGGCCATCTAATGATTTGTGCGGACCGTGCCCCCCTGCATTTGGGTGTGGCGGTGAAGACGCGGTTGGTGGCCTTATTTGGGGCATTAGAACCCACACGGCATTTGCCCCCAGCCGATTATTTCGCAGGTCTTAAGTCTTTGACCAGCAAGGTGGCCGATATCCCACCGATTCAGGTGCTGGAGAAAGTGTGGGACGTTAGCTAGCAGCTGAAAACCTTGGAAACGGAGAGGGAGGGATTCGAACCCTCGTTAGAGTTACCCCTAAACAGCATTTCCAGTGCTGCGCCTTCAACCACTCGGCCACCTCTCCAGGAGATTAGGTTTATTCAGTACAAGTAAGCTATGTTAACAGAATCTGAACCCGGATGAAACGGTATGCAAACATTTACGATTCATATTTGCGATCGCCATAGTGGAAATGAGTATACGGTTCCAGTTCCCGCAGACCAGTACATCCTCGAAAGTATCGAACAGCAGGGCGTGCGTTTGCCGTTTGCATGCCGTAACGGTGCTTGTACGACGTGCGCTGTTAGAGTGCTATCGGGTGACCTGGATCAACCCGAAGCGATGGGGCTCTCTCTCGAACTTCAACAACAGGGGTATGCCCTCCTGTGCGTCAGCTATCCCCGGAGTGATCTGGTGGTTGAAACCCAGGATGAGGACGAGGTCTATGAATTACAATTTGGTCAATATTTTGGTAAAGGCAAGGTCCGTGCCGGGCTGCCCTTAGATGAAGAATAATCCATGACCCCAGAGACATCGTTAAAAACCTACTTAGACATTGCCACGGAGGCCGCCTTAGCCGGGGGGGCTGTGCTGCAGCATTATTGGGGCCAATTAAATAACATTCAAGAGAAGCGCCCCGGAGACTTAGTGACGGAAGCAGACAAAGCGGCCGAAGCAGCCGTTCTAGAGGTGATTGGTCGCCATTTTCCCCAACACCAAATCTTGGCCGAGGAATCTGGTCATCAAGGCGATCAGGATAGTCCGTATTTATGGGCGATTGACCCGCTAGATGGGACCACGAATTATGCCCATCAATACCCCTTTTCTGCCACGTCCATTGCCCTATTAATTGAGGGTGTGCCTGCGGTTGGCGTTGTATTTGACCCCTTTCATCAAGAGCTATTTCGGGCTGCGATAGGTTTAGGCGCGACGTGTAATCGGCAACCCATACGGGTATCTCCTACCCAATCCTTAACCCATAGCCTCCTCGTTACAGGATTTGCCTATGATCGCCGGGAAACCATGGACAACAACTATGCAGAGTTTTGTCATTTAACCCATCTCACCCAGGGGGTTCGGCGAGGGGGATCTGCTTCTATCGACTTAGCCTACATCGCCTGTGGTCGTCTAGATGGATATTGGGAGCGGGGATTATCGACCTGGGATATTGCCGCAGGGATTGTCTTGGTCCAAGAAGCTGGCGGAACGGTCACTGCCTATGACCGAAGCCCTCAACAGCTAGCTTCAGGGCGCTTACTGGCAACCAACGGTTTGATTCATGCGGCCCTCAGTCACGAACTGATGCAAGTCCAACCCCTGAACTGGATTCCCCCGAAGTTGCCCACTGCTTCCATTGAATGCTCGTAACCAATTGAGGTGCTGGATTGTCCTGAACCGATTAGACTAACACTAGGGGATTACTCAATACACTCGTTGCGGAAACACTTACATGTCATTTGAAATAAAGCAGGGTATTGCTATTTTCGATTGCCCAGATCACTATGCTTGTCTGGGACTGATGATTGGGGCATCCAAGGGTGAGATTCGCAAGCGATACTTTAAAATTGCCCGGGGTTTACACCCTGACAGTTGCCCTGCTGACATGGATAAGCATCAAGCCAGCCGCATGCTTTCAAAAGTCGTTAATCCTGCTTATGAGGTGTTATCTCAGGATAAGGAGCTAGAAGAATATAAAGTGTTGCTCCGTTTGGTTGGACAGCGAGCCAGTAAAGAAGTGAATGCTAGTAAGTTTCAGACCCCCAGTGCCCAGAGTCTTTTGACCTCGGATGATTTTGAGACGCTGTACAAAGACCAGGTTAACCAGCTTGCCCAACATCAGTTTGACCACTTAGAGGGGGTGATTGACGTTGTCGGTCAATTGAGTGAGCTAAACCTCGCCTATTTGATTCGGCGAGAAGGGAGCAAGTCATCGGCGCCAACCCCGGCACCGGTGGTGCAACAGAGTACGGCCCCTTCTCCAAAAGAAACAGCGGTATCTCCTAACGCTCAAGAAAAGACACAGCCCCCTCCGCAAGAGGCTGCAACCTCCCAGTTCGTAAATGATTATTGTCGTCGTGCAGAGGAGCTGATTCGGAAAAATCGCTTGAATGACGCCATCGTGGAGCTCCGAGATGCGCTGAAATTGGAACCCAAAAGTAGTCGGTGCCATAGTTTGATGGGGTCTATTTATCTGAAGAAACAATCTGTAAAAATGGCGAAGGTGCATTTTACTCAGGCATTAAAAAGTAACCCCCAAGATCCAGAGGCCCTTAAAGGTATGAAAACGGTTGAAAAAGCTGAAAAGAAATCGCAGCCTGCGGCGACCAAACAAGCTCAAACTCCACAACCTAAACGCAAGAAAGGGCTGTTTGGTTTGTTCGGTGGTAAGAACTAGTTTGTGACGATGTATCAACCTCCTGCCGGTGCCCGAGATTTGCTGCCCTTAGATGTTGCACAAAAATGCTGGATTGAGCAGCGATTGCAACAGGTATTTCAACAATGGGGCTATCACCGCATTATTACCCCGACCTTAGAACGATTGGATACCTTACTAGCTGGGGGTGCAGTTGAACCCCAGACTGTCATTCAAGTTTGGGATGCAGAAGAAGGGGTGCTGGGGCTCAGGCCCGAGTTGACTGCTTCTATTGCCCGTGCTGCCGTCACTCGGATGGAGGGGGCAACCCATCCGCAACGACTCTATTACAACGCTAATATTTTTCGGCAACAGCCCGGCCATGCTAGCAGTCAGCATGAGTTTTATCAAGCTGGGGTTGAGCTGCTGGGGAGTAGTGGGCTGTTGGCTGATGCTGAAATTCTGTTGCTTTTGGCGAATTGCCTCACGGAGCTGGGCGTCCAGCAGTGGCATGTCATTTTAGGAGAAGCGGATTTAACGCGATCGCTACTCCGTCCGTTTCCTGAAAAAGTGCGGGGAGCTGTGCGCCAGGCTATCGCTCAGCTCGATCGTGTGGGTTTGTCTCATTTACCTTTGAGTCCCGAACTCAAAGATCATGCTTTGTTTTTACTGGATTTACGGGGTGAACCGACTCAAGTGTTGCAAAAGGTGGCCCAGCTCCCGCTTGAACCGCCTCAACATGAGGCGGTCAGCAATCTAAAGTCTTTGGTAGAGGTGTTGTCGAATCTGCCCTCACTTATTCTTGATTTGAGCCTGATCCAAACCTTTGATTACTATACCGGTATTGTGTTTGAACTTATCAGTGATGCAGACTCTGGCCAGCGTGTCCTCGGTCAGGGCGGACGGTACGATCAATTATTGGGCTTATATCATCCCCAGAACAAAATGATTCCTGGGATTGGCTTTTCGTTTAATGTGGAGCATTTGCATCAGGTTTTACTTACCTTGGGCAAGCTACCGAAGCAGACGCCCGCTCCTCACTGGCTAGTGGTGGCGGAAACAGAAGCTGCGATCGCAACGGCATTTGATCATGCTCATCAACTTCGCCAGCAAACTGCCCAACCCTCTCTCACTAGAGTTGAGGTTGACCTCTCCCAAAAGTCTCCTGATGATATTCGAACTACGGCTCGCCAGCAGCGAATTGGGCAAATTGCTTGGGTCAATGCTCATGGGTCTGTCACAATTGAATCGCTAGGGTAATTGACCGAACGAAAATTGCGATAGCCGTTATTCCATCGAGATTGATGTCATGCTCACCGTCGCCTTACCTAAAGGAGCGTTACTTAAAGATAGTATTCGCCTCCTCCAATCCGTTGGCTTGGATTTCAGTGCCTTCTTGGACGCCTCTAATCGCCAACTGCAAATCCAAGATCCATCGGCAACGGCTCAAGGGTTATTGGTCAGAGCACAAGATGTTCCGGTTTATGTGGAGTATGGACAGGCTCAAATTGGAATGGTTGGGTTTGATGTCTTGCAGGAAAAGAAACCGCAGGTCGCCCAGATCGCCGATTTGGGGTTTGGCCAATGCCGCATGTCCGTGGCGGTCCCCAGCCAAAGTCCTTATCGCTCGGCGATGGAACTGCCGCCCAACTGTCGAGTGGCGTCCAAATTTGTCCACTGCGCCCATGACTTTTTTGGCCAAATCGATTTACCGGTAGAGATTATTCCCCTCTATGGGTCTGTCGAGCTAGGGCCGATTACGGGCATGTCGGAAGCGATTGTTGACTTGGTCTCTACCGGGCGGACTTTGAAGGAAAATGGCCTAATTGAGCTGGACTGTTTGTATGAAAGTACGGCTCGCCTGATTGCCCATCCCCTAAGCTATCGGCTCAATCAGTATCGTCTCCAATATTGGTTAGATGAAATTAGTAAAGCTAGCCAACCCCTTACTGCTAGTTCTTCCTAGTGCATTGAGTCACTTCTAAGTCTTTAGGGAATAGCGACGGAGGGATCGAAGCGATAGCTATTGAGGATTTCTCGAAAGGTCAATCGAACCTGATCAAAGTCAGATCGCAGTACCAAAATACTAACCACAGAAACTGTTTCCCTTTCCTGTTGGGAATACGTTACGCCTAGCACCTGATCATTATTACGGGTTGAGAATTCCCACCCCAACTCGACGACTCCGCTGTCGCGCACTTTTGGCTGTCCTGCTCGAAAACCAGGCTCGTCCCCAAAGGCATTCGTGATAAAGCGACGAGACAAATCACCCAAGTCTTCTGGGCTGAGTCGTCGCGATTTGAATAGGTCGACTACAATACTGCTCTCAGTCTCGCTATCCGTCCACCGAACGATAACTTCCCCTGCTTTGCTGGTATCTCTCCGT
Source organism: Acaryochloris sp. IP29b_bin.137 (assembly GCF_028285745.1). Classification (GTDB taxonomy): domain Bacteria; phylum Cyanobacteriota; class Cyanobacteriia; order Thermosynechococcales; family Thermosynechococcaceae; genus Acaryochloris. The sequence continues at coordinate 13,663 of NZ_JANQOP010000128.1, forward strand.
CGCCAGGTGCGCGGGATTTTGATCCGAAATAACCTGGATGAATGCTCATAGGTGACCAAATCGGCCATCTTATCTCCAAAGGAGTCTCTCCTAGATCCCGGAGATGAGTCAGAATTAGGACTATCCTGATCTGAATCGGAGCGATCGGAGTCAACCTGGGAAACACTCGGTTCTCTGCTTAAGCCCAAAAAGTTGCTGACGTAGGGCCAGGCCAGCGCGCCACCCCCAATCACCAAAACACCTGCGATAATCCATACCCATACTTTGGGGCCTTGATCATCAGCTGCAGATTGCGATGAATAGTAAGGGGACGGACTGGGGGCTGGGTGAGCCGGTGCTGCAGGAACAGGCGGACTTACGGCGGTCGGGGGCACGGCGGATGGACTGACTTCTGTAGGCGGGAGTCCGCCAGGGACGGCACTGACTCTAGCATGGAGAACTACGCGCCCTAGAGTAATGGTGCTGGCGGTTCCTAAGGGGACTTCACCAGCGGTAATCGGTTGACCGTTGACGATGGCTGGGTTGGTTTCACGCAGCGATCGCAAATAGAATGCTTGACTGCCAGAGTGAAAATAGACTTCGGCTTGTAGCCCAGAGACACTCCCATCCGACAAAACAATATCGCATTTTTGAGGATCTCGACCAATTCTGACTGCTCCAGGGTGTTTACTGGGTTGGTTTGGTTGAATTTGTTCCGAGCGAGAGACGCCTCCCTCAACCCACTCCAGCGTTAGCTCAGTCACTTTAGGTTCCTTTTCATATCAATAGAAACGCGATAATTGCCATCACTGTGCTAAGGATTTTGCCTCAGAAGAGAAACGCAGTTATGGCGTTTAGTTGCCCATTCAGCATACCTAAGCCGGGCTGCTCAGATCGACTTTTTAGCCTACACCATTATTAAAAGAATCCAGATATGGTTTATCTTAAAGAAGCAATTTTGTTACGGTGCTGTCAGGGTGCACACTCGTCTTCTCTCTTAACTCAGTATTTATGAAACCTCTATCTGCATTTAGCAAACAGCTTACTCCTCAGTTATTAGGCTCAGTGGGCTTAGTGGGTCTTTTGGCCGCTTGTTCCACTACGCTGAATACCAAAAAGCTAGAAGATGTTCTTAAAAAAGGACTTGAAGACCAAAACAATACAGAAATAGCCTCTGTCAGTTGTCCCGAGAAAATCGAAATAGAAGAGGGCGATACGTTTGAATGTGACGTTGAAGCTTCAGACGGCTCGAAAGCCTCTTTAACGGTTACCCAGCAAGATGATGAAGGGAACGTTACCTGGAAACTCAATCCGGCACCCACAGCTCGTAATAATGATCAGACAAACTCTTCTGAGGGTGACGATACCCCTGATGATTTGCTTCCCTCAGAAGATCCACCTAGCCCAGAGCCGTCCCCGACTCCGGCTGACGTGGACCCCAATGCTCCACTTCTTGATAGCGATGTTGTCGAAAGTACGATTCAAGAACAATTTGCCCAGCAAGCCGGTATTTCAGTGCGTTCGGTGGCCTGTCCTCAAAATGTAGCGATCAAAGTAGGCAGTAAATTCAATTGCACTATTACCGCCTCTGATGGAAAGACGATTCAAGCCGTGGTCAACCAAACCAACGAACAGGGCGGATTCACTTGGAATGCGACGAATGGTTTGATTTCCTACGATAAGGTTGAAGGGTTAATCAGAAAAGGCTTGCAAGAGCAAGAGAGTTTAGCCGTCACACCCAACTGCGGTACACCCCAGACTCGCTACATTATTGCCTATGCGGGTGAGAAGTTTAAATGCTCAGCTACGGATCCCAATGGTCGCAAAATCCCGATTGATGTCTCTGTAAAAAGTGATGATGGTCAAGTCCTTGTCAATTGGAGAATATAATTTGCTTCACCCATGTTGAGTGGATTGCCAAGACTTCGTTAATTTGGATTAATTGGGCTCATCCCCGCATTGTCCGGCCAGGGATGAGCCAAAGGTCTCATCATCCGATGCCCAGACAATACCGCCCCGTTTGCCCGGAACGAGCTCAATGGCCTCCACCTTATGGGAAGGGAAACGGCGGAGAGGGACTAACGTAGAGCGCTCTAGCGATGGCGTCATGGGACGAGGTTGGCGAAAGGGAAATTGGCCCACAATATAGGTTGCTGATTGAAAGGGACCTTGATCTCCAGGGTCACTGGCCGCCGTGATATATAGAACTCCATCTGATGCCATCTTCACATCAGAAACGTGACGGACTTGCTGCAGGGGCCAAGGGACCTGAAAGGACGTAGAACCCTCAGCTACTATTTTTGCCTTTTGGGGGTAATATTTGCCCCAAAAGAGGATGCCCGGTTCGGCATCTTGGCCACGATGAGCCCATACAGCGATTAGCTGGTGATTGATCTGCTGAAGAGCAAACCCTTCAATATTGGTCAGTTGAGTATGGGGAGGGATTTGCACGGTATGGAGCACCGTTACAGTTTGGGTTTGTGGCTCTAATCGCAGATGATAGGCCAGGCCCAAGCTAGTGACGGCCAAAAATTCTGCTTGATCCGTATTAGGAACCACCGTCAACGCTTCCAGATCGAGGGGAGGCGAATGATCTGACGGCCAAGCTAGGGACTGATAGGTCACCGGGCCATGGGCGGGAACGTTAAGTAAAGCCAGGCGAGGTTGGTCTAAATTGCCTTTATTGTCGTGAACCGCTAGAAACTGGCACATTTCTGCCTGTTGGCTGACTAAAGCTAGACCGCTGATCCCCTTCCGCTTGCCTGGCTGAACGGGTCGCCATTGCCTAGCCGGATTGGCATTGGCAGCGTATCCCCACCCACTACCTAGCATTACCGCTAGGAGATGGGCCAGTACCTTTTTTTGACTCAACAGTTTCGTGGGGACCATATGGATCAGGTTGGGTGGATGATTACTGGGGTGTCTTGTTAGGACTGGTCTCTGGGGCGGCCTCTTCAGCAGTGCCTGCGTCTGAATCGACAGCAGGAGGATCTTGGCTGCCAGATTCTGCTGGAGTATCGGCCGCAGGGGGAACTGGATTGTCAGAGTCCGTTGGCGCGTCAGACGCAGGGGGAGCTGTAGGGGCATCTCCTCCGGGAAATTGACCGCCCATAAACCCTCCTAATAGCGAGCCAGACTTCATCAGTTTTTGGACGGCGGCTAAATCAATTTTCAACGTTTGAGTAGGATACGCCTCCAGGAAACTCAAAATCCCTAACCCGTCTTTAGACGACGCAGCACCAATTAACGCACTTCTGAGAGCTAGTTTTTCGGCTCCACCGGGCAGAGACGTTGCCCCAGCAATTTTGGAGAGCAGTTGATCACCTTGGGGAGATCGCAAGATCTTATCTAGGACCACCACATTAAGCGGAACCTTAAACTTGAGCCCCCCCAATAGAGACTCTCTTTCCTGTTGACCGACAACACTTAACACAGAAGCCAGATCAGGCGGGGCACTCCCCGTTTCCAAGAGTTGACGGAGGTCTGAGACCGCAATGGAGCGACCAAAGGGACCATAGCTGACGGTAATTTTTTCGGCTGCCCGACTGGAGGAGGTCGCACAGCTCAACCCCACTAGCATCAAGGCGCTAGAGAAGGCACAGAGTAAACGGCGATAATAACTCATAAAGGCTTTTTTCCTTTGATGCAAGGGAAATATGTCTGAATTGGGTTGTATTTTGGGTGACGCAGCTTACGGATGACCCATACAGCATGGTCAAGTATGCAGGAAGGATGCAATTCGGTCAACGGCTGAAATCAGGGTGTCAGGATCTTGGACTAAGGCAAAACGCACATATCCTTCTCCAGTCTTTCCAAACCCAGCCCCTGGGGATGCAGCCACGCCTGTTTGCAGAACGAGCTGCTTACAGAATTCGACTGACTGATGGTGCCAAGGTTCCGGTAAAGGAGCCCAGATATACATGGTGGCTACGGGAGCGGGGACAGACCAACCGATCTTGGCTAGCACGGCAACAAAGACATCTCGACGGTTTTGAAAGATCGATAAGGTTTGCTGAATGCCGGAGGCTCCTGTTTCTAGAGCTGTGATGGCACCCCTTAAGATGCCCTGATATTGATTGAAATCAACAACAGCCTTAATTTTTCGCAGGCTAGCAATCAGGTCAGCATTACCGATGGCATAACCGATTCGAAATCCTCCCATACTGTAAGACTTGGAAAAGGTGAAAAACTCAATCGAACAGCTGCGATCGCAATCTGCTTGCAAAACGGACGGCATTTTTTGATCCGTGAACACAAAATCTACGTAAGGGAAATCGTGAACGAGGACCAAGTCATGGGCTTGGCAAAATTGCACGGCGTCTTGAAAAAAGGATAGAGGTGCGATCGCAGTGGTGGGATTGTGCGGATAACTCAACACCATCATCCGCGCTTTCTGAAGCACTGCATCAGGAATCTCACTCAACACGGGCAGAAACTGATTTTTTGCGAGTAGAGGCATGCCATATATGTCCCCACCTGCCAAATAGACGCCTCCCGCATGGGACGGATAGCCAGGATCTTGGAGTAGGGCAATATCGCCCGGATTAAGGATCGCAAGGGGTAAATGGGCCGTTCCTTCCTGAGAACCAATCAGGGGCAAGACTTCGGTCTCAGGGTCGACGGGTAGTCCAAATTGCTGCTCATACCAAGCAGCCACGGCCTGTCGAAAGGAACGGGTGCTATGAAATAACAGATACCCATAGGTAGCAGGATCGTATAAGGATTGACTAATCGTCTCCAAAATGGGGGCGGCAACCGGCAAGTCTGAAGATCCTAGGGACAAATCAATCAGGGATTGACCCGCATCAAGGGCTTGGCGCTTCGCCTGATCCATGTCCGCAAAGACATTGGTTTGGAATTGTTGGATGCGATCAGCAAATTTCATTGACAAAGGTCGGCTCGCCCGACACCCATAAAGGGCAAGGACTAACGGTTGGCATCAATCTTTGCTTAGTTTAAGTTGAATTCTTGACCAGTGAAAGACGTTTGCCCAGCCACCGTCTCCGAAATCCAAAATATTAACCTTAGGCAGTGCTCATTGAGGCAGTGCTGAATCCCAATTCCTGTCTCTGGAACCAAGACCTATGCAACGGTATCCAACCCCATTAGGTCATAGAGCCAGCCGATAGCCGCCATGTCTTAGCTATAGAGACATGGCGGCTATATCCGAAAATCTGAATTTAAATTTGATCTAATTTATTGCGTAATTCTTCTAATTCAGCGTCTACAGGGGTTTGTTGTTGAGGCGTATCAATCGGTTCAGTGCTAGCGGCAGGTAAGGCTTCCGGTGCAGCAGGTGTTCCTTCTAAAGCGGGTGGCTCCGACAACTGCGCTTTTAACATTGCCAATTCTGCATCTACATCACTCCCGGCCTCTAAACTAGCAAATTGACTTTCTAAAGTATCGCCCGCCAATTCAGCGACCGCTTCGGACTGGGCTTCCATTTGCATCACTTTTTCTTCCATCCGCTCAAAAGCGCCAATCGCACCTGAGGTATCGACTCGGCCCATTGCCTTATTGATTTGCTCACTGGCTTTGGCAGCTCGAGCCCGAGCTTTGAGCATTTCTTTCTTGGTCTTGGCCTCCGCAATCTTGCTCTCAAGCGCTGTCATGTTGCGCTTGAGCGTTGCCACTTGGTTGGTGGATTGGTCCAACTGTGTTTTGAGGCCATTGGCGGTATCGGTAAAGCTTTGCTTGCGAGACAGGGCTTCGCGAGCCAAGTTTTCATCCCCTTTTTGAAGGGCGAGTTGGGCACGTCGATACCATTCAGAAGACTGAGTTTGGGCTTGATTATATTGCTGTTCTAACCGCTTTTGGGCAGCGATGGATTGGGCAACGGCTTGGCGCAACTGCACTAAGTCTTCACGCATATCCTCAACGGTTTGCTCCAGAATTTTTTCTGGATCTTCAGCTGAGCTGACAACTGCATTGAGGTTTGAACGAACAACCCGACTAACGCGGTCAAATAATCCCATGACTCGGTTTTTCCTTAAAACAATGAACTTCTATGACAATTTCTGATGCTCGGTTAAGTGAAGCTTTGAGGGGCAGCGATATCAGGACAAAGGCAAACGCCTGTTGAATCAATATGATCTACCTTTTTATGGTACTTGGCTTCTTTCTGGATTGAAGCGAAATAAACAGGGTTTTAATGATATTCAAACTAAGGTTGAACAGTCTCAGTTTACCCACTTCAGTTTCGTTGCTACGCAATGCCGAATGGAAGTTAAACCAACTTCTCATGCGATCTCGCAGAAATGCCAAATTTTGAGTTAGATCTACTGATTGCATTCTAACAATCTCAATTCTGATTCAAGATGTTAAGCAAAAGACCATGCTTTTTTGGTCACGGTTCAGAGGGGCGAAGTATTTTTGTCCAGACGTGATAATCCAGGCAGTCTTGGAGGCGAGGTGTAAGGAGATCCAACTGTTGCCTATCCGCTTTTGGCTAATACCACTGCCCCAAAACTGAGGGCAATCAGAAATACAAGCAGAATCGGCAGGAAGACCAGCAGACCGTCCTGGTTAAAGCGGAGGGGTTGATTTTGCGATCGCATCAGTACAACCATCCCGCCTACACCCATCATCACCCAGATAAACCCAAAACCGAGAAACAGTGCAAAAATTTGATCTGACATGATGGGTCTAAGATGGTTTGCAAACCACGTAAGAAAGAGTAATGACGACCCAGCTAGCTTGAGTCTTGAACCGATCGACAAGGTTTAGCAGGATCTATCGGCAATATAACCCAGGACGCTAGTGCAACAGACAATGGGCATACTGAGTTGCCCGCTGCATCAACAGCTCATGGGTAGACCGTTCAGGCTCATCTGGCCCCGGACGACGTTGAATAAAGGTGCCATCTGGCTGTAAATCCCAAGCTTGGCGATTGTCCGACAGCATAATTTCTAGTAACTCCCGTAGCTCTGCCACTAAGGCTGGATCTTCAATCGGGACAACGGCTTCGACTCGACGATCAAGGTTTCGGGGTCGCCAATCTGCACTCCCGATCAGAACCGTGGGCTGCTCCTGGTTATGAAAATAGAAAATGCGGTCATGTTCCAGGAATCGGCCAATAATGCTAATGACCCGGATATTCTCACTAATCCCTGCTAAACCGGGTTTGAGGCTGCAAATCCCCCGGACAATTAGATCAATGCTGACGCCTGCTTGGGAGGCCTGATAGAGGGCGCGAATAATTTTGGGATCAACCAGAGAATTCATTTTGGCGATGATTCGGCCTGAATTCCCCTGGCGTTGATGGTCCACTTCACGATCAATTAATTCCAGAATGCGATCGCGCAAATTCACGGGAGCTACCACTAACTTGCGATAGTTCTGATGTCGGGAAAAACCCGTCAAATAATTGAATAAATCCGTCAGATCCGCCCCTAGCTCTTCTCGGCAACTCAACAACCCCAAATCAGTGTAGAGGCGAGCCGTTTTGGGATTATAATTGCCCGTCCCGATATGGACATAGCGGCGAATTTGCTTATCTTCGCGTCTGACCACCAGAGCAATTTTGGTGTGCGTTTTAAGACCCACTAACCCATAGACCACATGAACCCCCACCTTTTCGAGTTTCCGGGCCCACACAATATTATTCTCCTCATCAAAGCGGGCTTTGAGCTCGACGAGGGCCACCACTTGCTTGCCATTCTCTGCCGCTGCAATCAGACTACTGACAATTGGGGAACTGGTTAATCCACTGTCCCCTGCTGTTCGATAGAGGGTCATCTTAATCGTCAAAACATTCGGATCATAGGCCGCCTGCTTGATAAATTTTTGCACCGTCGCCGTAAAAGAATCATAGGGATGATGGACCAACAAATCGCCACCCCGAATCACCGAAAATATATCGGTTGGATGCTCTTTGATACTTTTTTCAGGATGGCCATTCACACTGGCAACGGGGATCTCTAGCTGCTCCACCTTACGTAAACGTGATGGCACAATCGGTGTCCAGGGAGCCTGCTGAAGGTGAGAGAACGGTAAGAATGCTAACCCCATCAAATCGTTTAAGCTCAACAACCCTTCAATGCGATACACATCGCTTTCTGTTAGGCCCAACTCCCGCATTAATGTCTGGCAAATAAAATCGGGCGTTCCCTCTTGAATCTCCATCCGCACCACGAAGCCGAAGCGCCGCTTCCGCAATTCTTCTTCAATGGCCAATAACAGATCGTCAGCTTCATCTTCTTCCAGTTCTAAATCGGCATTCCGAGTGATCCGAAAGGGATAGCAAGCTTGAATCGCCATCCCCGGAAATAGAAATTCCAGATTATGGGCAATCACTTGCTCAATGGGAACGCCACTCCATCGACAGACCGAACCATCGCAACTGTCTTCTGGAAGTTCGATAAACCGCGGTAACATACTGGGCACTTTGACGCGGGCAAAATGGCCGTCTCCAGTCTGGGCATCTTTGACCAAAACGGCCAAATTCAGACTGAGATTAGAAATATAGGGAAATGGATGACCTGGATCAACGGCCAGGGGGGTTAGCACTGGAAAGATTTGCTCCAGAAAATATTGATGTAAGAACGCAACTTGCTGAGGATTAAGGTTCTCGTAATCTAGGAGGCAAATATTGTTCTTCTTCAGCTCTGGTTTGAGAAACTCCGTAAAATATTGGTGTTGCTGGTGAATTTCCGGCTTGAGTTCACGGTGGATGGCTTCCAGTTGAGCTTGAGCTGTGAGGCCATCAAGGGAACGCTGGGTGACCTGAGCTGCGATTTGCTGCTTGAGGCCAGAGATGCGAACCATAAAATACTCATCTAAATTGGAGCTGTAAATCGCCATAAACTTGAGGCGTTCGAGCAGTAAAGTCCGCTCGTCAAAGGCTTCATGCAGCACCCGTTGATTAAATCTCAACCAGCTGATTTCGCGATTGAGATAGTAGTCAGGATGGTGCAAGTCAATATCAGCCGAAGCGGATGTAACGGTGGCGTCCTCGACCCTGTCCCTTGCAGGCTCCTCAGCCCCCTTACCGTTCGTTTGGGCTATTTCAGCTAGACGGTGGGCCTCGGCTCGAGTGACGGAACTGCTGGGTGTGGTAGCGTCAATGTTTAAGTGTTGACTGAGCGCGAGCACCGCTTTGGAACTCAGTTGAAGTTCCCGTGCCAACGTGTAAATGCGAACGGTGTCATTACCCATGGATTTGAGTGGTCTGGTTGGATTAAAGATTGAGGGATGGGGGGACTGTTAGGGTTAATGGGAGGGGCTTTGAGCTTAATTCTGCGACGTGTAGGTAAAAAATACGTTAAATCGTACCTCACAATTGCAGCGATCGTTACATAGACTAGAGCCTAGAGCCCGTTGAACCCTCCTTTGCCAGATGCACAATCAGACAGGGCGAATACATTGCACCAAAGGTCTCGTGTCATGCGTCATTTCTGATCCTAATCGATTCATCCATGGACATGGGACTGGTGTTGAAGATTTGCCGGTCGGCTTTAAATGTGAACAGGGGGACAGACTCGACTTTTTTTAAATATTTTTTGACAAAAGTAAAGATTGATAGTGCGGGTCTGAATATGCCGATGCTATATTTGGATCACTGCTGGGGGTATCCACTGTTTACAGTGGTCTGATTTGAACATTTCGTTCTAATTGATTTCGCTACATCTGACTCAACAGCAGGTAGAACACCATCATGGTCCTTACTCACCCTAATCTAACCATGCCTTCTCACAATTCTGATGATTCACTCTCAGATAGTGAATTGATTCAAACCTTTGTTGAAGGGTTTGTGCAAGGTCGCCCCGTTTTATTGTCGAACGCCAATCTACGGACAGAGCCTCTGTTTGGCAGTATGCAGCTCATTGACAACAAGGAAGGGGTGATCTCTACGGCGAATATGAAACAAGCGCCGATCTCGGCTAAGATTCGCCCCATCTCGGCCTATTGGAATGTCCTCCATGACGCCATGACGGGTCAAAGTTTTTATCCGTTAGCCAAAAGCGAGCAAAGCGATTGCTATATCTATCGTTATTGCCCACCATCCGAGAATCATGAGATGCACTGCACCACCGCCAAGGAGTTGTGGAGAGTGTGCTGGGGACGTGGATATAGCGTTCGCTCTGGCATTCCCTTGGACCTATTGGTTTGGGGGCAAGGCCCCACCAGCCATCGAGAAAAATGGCATTCTCTCAGGGGGATGGAATGTGAAAATGGCCAACTCGTCATTAAGGTTCTAGGTGGAGCCATTCGAGTGTCGAGTCAAGATTTAGTCGTCTGGGCTCGGCAAGGGTCCAATGGTCGGACTGCGCCGAGTGGTAGCTATCAAGATCGTGAAGGTCGTAGCCCCCTTCGCTCCGGGATGCGTGGATATCTCCGATTGCGGAATTAACAGTGGATGGCATTGGCTGCAGTCAGTGATTATCTGCTTCAGCCCGGAACTGGCAATCCGCGGAGAGCCTAGAACGTTCCCTGAATCTCAAGGGCTTGTTGGACTTGGGGATTATAGAGTCTCAAATAATTCCAATAATTTTCCAAAACAGACTTGACATAGTTTCTCGTCTCAGGGAAGGGAATCTCTTCCACAAATATATCCACATCGGTGATGGGCGTTTGGTTTACCCATTGATCAACATTGCCAGGTCCGGCATTATAGCTTGCGATCGCAAGCATGGAATTGTCGTTATAGTTCCGATGCGTGTAGTCCAGATACCAGGTGCCAAGGTTGATATTGTCCTCAACCCCATCGATCTGATAGGTTTTCAGACCAGCTTTCTGACTCACCCATTCGGCTGTTTCTGGTAGCACCTGCATCAATCCCACAGCCCCCGCCACAGAGCGGATTTTAGGCTGAAAGCGAGATTCTTGCCGCATCAGGCTGAGCACTAGCAAGGGATTGAGATTGCGCTGATTAGACCACTGACGGATGGGCGCGAAATAGGCCAAGGGAAAGAGGGCCTGTGCAAAGCCAGGGTGGGTTTGCCATTGACTGACCAGATCCTGTGGATCTGATTCTTCACGCGCCCGAGTGTCTAGATTAGCCAGCATATAGATGCCATCTAAGTAATCCCCCACGCCTAGTCGTAATAAACCATCCGTCAACTGCTCGGATAAGCTAGGCTGCTGGCGATTGCGAAACTCCCATTGCCAGCGTTCCCAAGCGGTTTTATTCTGTCCTAATTGGTACAGTTCTTGCAGGGCCGGTGATCCTGATGCTAAGGGGAGCGGCGAGCTTGGAAACTGAATTTGGGGCTGGAAGGAGCGGATTGAATTAAAGTCGCCCACCGCCCAGCCCGACAGTACGGCTGCTCGCCATGCGTAGTAGGAATCAGGATAGTTTTTCCACAGGGTTTGAAAGGCGGTTTGACGGTCTTGGGGAGAGGATGCCCACTTCCCGGCCCAGAATACCGCTGCTGCTGCCTGGGGACTGTTGGGGTTTTGGTCTTGGATTTGCAAGGCGAGTTGACGTGCATCTGCTAAGTTACCCGCTTTACGCTGTTGCTTCACCTGTTGCCAACGCAGGGCTGCTGCAACGTCGGTTTGTGAAAACTGTTGTAGCAAGGTTTGCTGAAAAGATTGAGCGGGCTGCTTGGCTTTCTGTAATCGTTGAATGCGCTCCCAGAGAATTTGGGCCGCTAAATTGGGCTGCTGAGTTTGACTCAGCTGCAAGGCGCGATCGTAGAACGTAGCAGCCTGGCTCAGGTCTTTCTCCAGACTGGCGAGCTTGCTGAGAGCCAGGGGGGTTTCCTTTGCTTGGGGATAGGCCGCAATCATTTTTTGATAGGCTGCGATCGCGTCTTGTTTCTTCCCCCCTAACTGCAATCCTCTCGCTGCTCGATAAGCTGTTTGAGGCGTTTGAGGGGCCTGGGCATAGGCCAGTGCCCCTTCTTTGTACATCTGCTTTTCCCAGTACCCAAAAGCGATCATTTGCCAATCGGAGGGCTGGAGTTGGGCCTTGAAATTCGTGGTTAGTTGGGTCAAGTAATCTCCATAATTGGGGAGAAACAGGCCATGCTCGGCAATTAACCGCAGCAGCTTCAACTGTTTGGGGGTCTGTTTGAGTTGTTCGACCGCGATATCTACGGCTCTGGGATGGACCGGAACGTCGGTCAGGGCCTGCTGCCAAAACTCCGGTTTTTGTTTGCCTAGTACAAATAAGGCTTCTGCGACCGCCGGTTCTTGAGGGTAGTCGGCCACAATTCGCTGCCAGGTCTCCTGAGCGGGTTCGGTTTGTCCAACTTGGGTTTGGGCCTGGGCTTGCAATACAGCAATATGACTGGCGAGCAGTGGGTAGCGTGCTTCTAGACCCTCTAACCAGCGTAACGCTTCTTCCCCTTGCTGCAGCTGAATCAGGTCTGCAGCTAAAACGTACCGGGCCTGATTTCGCTCGACAGGCGTGCCTTGCTGGGCGAGCTGCCGAAGAGGGTCAAGACGTTGCGCCGCGGGCAGCGAACGGAGGGCAACCAAAGTGGAACTGACGGGCGAGACTTGTTGCGATCGCGGTTGCTGATTTGTTGATTCCAGTTTGGGTTTGAGAAAAACCCAAGCTAGGCCTAAAACTAGGGCCGAACTGAGTCCCATTGAGATCAGCCATGGGGCGATACGTTTGAACAAGGATCCTAACGGACTGGGAGAATTATCCATGGGGATAACAAAGGTTAAAAAATAGGAAAGCTCATTGCATTCTAGAAAATTATGCGATGACCAGTCCCGATTCCATTGCGTTTAGTGACTGATCCCGCCAGGCGGAAGGTGAACCAATTAAGATGAATAGAGAAAGCCGCTCTAATTTAGGCTGAGGAGCCCCCGTGAATCTTAATCAATCTCAGCGGATATCCCTTGGCATATCTGCCCTCCGATCCTGGTTCACCTTTATTTTAATTTTCTTGCTCTTGGGCTATGTTGGCCTGGGTTGGCTGCTGAAATCTTTGCTGGTCTTGTTTGGCTTAATTCTAGTTACCCCTATCCTTTTGTTTGTAGGGCTTCGCTGGTGGCTAGGACGGAATCTTATTCAAGGCACTTGCCCGTCTTGCGGGAATCCCCTGACGGGGTTGAAAAATACGCAAACAACCTGTCCGTTTTGCGGCCAGTCCGTTGCCGTCGAGAATGCGAATTTTCAGCGTCCGACTGAACCCGGCACCATTGATGTGCAAGCGGTTGATGTCACTACAGTTGACTAGTGCGGCTGATGAGCGCTGCGTTAGGGAACTAGTTCGGGTTGCAGTTCAGGCTCACAATTGACGGTAGTCGGGTCTAGGGAGATAAGGGCTTCGGTTGCAAAGTCAATGGCCCAAGCCCGGTGAGTGGTCAACCTATTGGCTTGCTCGCGGACGACGGCGAGTATCCCTGCTCGGTTTTGATCGACCTGTTGACAGCCTTGGCTGAGGGCCAGCTCGTTGGGGCGGAGTTTAGACAAGGGCTTAATTTGCACCACTTTCCATACCGCCCGTTGTTGATCGGTATATCGCACCAGGCGTTGCAGGAAAAAGTATGATCCTTCTGTGCGATCGCACACCACGACCCCATACTCATACGGTCCTTGTTTACCCAGAAGGGCATCCGCATAGCCCTGGCAAAAATCTGCGGGAAGGTCGGTATATTCTTGACCTTGGATACCCAAACAGGCTTGCACAGGCAATGGCCCCAACGCTAAACCACTAATCATCCCCCATCGGCAGCATTGCCACAATAGCGGTTTAGGGTTATGGAAAGCGACGCCAAGCTTTTTGAACAGAGCCACCATCATTCCTCTTTTGTGCAGATCACCACAACTTGTCCAGTCTGAATTGCCAAGGTGGACATACCCTTGCAGTCAAAACATTACTGGTCAAAGCTGCCAGAGTCAAAGTTCTTGTTGGGCCAGAGATCGCTTTTGTCTTGGATCGGGGAAAACTAGGACTAGGGATGATTCTAGAGTTTTAAGCTCTATTTTGCCAACAAAGTATTTGTATCATACCCCTCTCGTTTCCCCATTCGATGACGGCTTCAGATTGTATGTGACAGGGTTAGCTTCCAAAAATGGTCTCTTTTACGCCATTTTTCTAGCCTTTCGTCCTTATTCTGTAAGAATACCCCCCAGGAGCAACCAGTGATCAAGCAGCGCAATCAAGACAAAATTAGAGTAGGTGAGGTCCTGCTGCAAAAAGGATTGATCAATGCAGCTCAATTGAAAAATGCGTTAAGGACCCAACGGGCTAGCCACCAAAAATTGGGGGAAGTCTTGGTACAGCAAGGGGTGGTGACCCCCAAGCAAGTTCGGCAAGCCTTAAATGAACAATTTTTTCGCAATGTGATTGCCACCTGTGTGGTGTCCGCCAGTGCGCTCTTACCTAGCTTGCCCAAAGTAATGGCTCAACTGCCAGATGTGCCAGACTCCAGTGAGCGTCACTCTCATCCTTTAGTATTAGGACATGAGATTGGGGGAGGAGAACCGGACTCGACCATCAGTGATGTAACGACTTCACCAGCGTCTCAGATCCATTACCCTGCTTTTGTGCAGTCCCCGTTACCTAAAACGGCGTCCGTCTCTTCACCGCTGCGAGGTTTTTGTCATCCATTGAATGGTCAAGGGTGGCTCAGTCAAGGCATTCGCGGCAGAACGCATCAGGGACGGATGGAATTTGCCTATGATTTAGCAACCAGTATTGGTACGCCCGTCTATGCCATGCGAGCAGGTAAAGTCATTGCCGTTCAAGACAAGTATCCTGATACTGGCGGGGGTAAAGAAAATATTGCTCGTTTTAACTATGTTTGGATCGAGCATGATGAAGGATATCGCTCGGTCTATGTCCATCTTCAGCAAGGATTTCGACAAAAAGTGTCCATTAAAGCGGGGGACTGGGTAGAAGCGGGACAGTTGATTGGCTATAGTGGCAATTCTGGCTGGAGTACAGGACCCCATCTGCATGTCGAAGTCCAAAAGCCCAGCCGCCAACGAAAGTTTACTAAAACCGTCCCGTTTGCGATCGCAGGGGCCTGTCACAATGATCAATTAGCCCGCACCTTGAAATAAGAGGATGGGGCACTTTCTCACTATCCCCGAGTGTTCACTCTCAACCGGACGCCCTGTAGTGGAGATATGAGCCGATTGTCCCCTCATCGTTTCCCTGGCATGCACTTTTTCAGGCTGGCGCAACTGCAAAAATTGGTTTTAGACCCCAAACCATGCTTGGGAACCCTCGGTGTTAGCCTCGCCGTCCTCAATCTCAGTCTGGCCTGGATTCACACCCGCAACGCGGATCTCGTTGCTATCATGGCGCTTTGCTGGATTATTCCGGCGTATTCCCTTTGGACGCGTCGGCAGTCGTTGGCGATCCGCCATGAACCTTATTCAACCGTAGCTGGTTGTTTATTCCTGGCTTGGGCGTTATACAAAGGCTGGGTCATGGTTGATTATGATCCCTTTCTGCGGATTCAGCCGTTTCTGTTTTGTTTAGGATTGGGCTTGATCGCCTTCAGTGCTAAATACCTGCAAGCCTATGGCAAAGAGTTAGGGGTGATGCTGGTTCTGGCGTTGCCAGAAGGAATATGGGCTCAATGGACCGATCAGCTGATCAATATCAGTGATGTGGCTGCCCAATCTACCACTGCGCTGTTGTGGTACACGGGGTTTGAGGTTAAACGCCAAGGTGTATTTGTCCTATTACCCGCTGGCGGGATTGAGGTCTATCGGGGCTGTTCAGGTCTAAAGGCCATGCTAGAGCTGTTCAGGCTGGCCTTAATCTTTTTGGTGATGGTGCCGACAACCCTGCTGGAAAAACTCCTTGTGCCGGTGGTTGCTATTAGTTTGGCCTACGGTGTCAATGTGATTCGGTTAGGGGTGATGACGGTACTGGCTGCGTCTGACTACCAAGATGCATTTCACTATTGGCATGAAGGGGAAGGATCCAATGTTTTTCCGGTGATCGCCATGTTACTCTTCGCCGGATTTTGCATGTTTCTATTGCATCGAAAGGAGTATCCTCAGCCCATCTCTCACGCTCAGGTCGAATCGGTCGATCGGCCGCCCTGGGTGATCGTTGCATCGGTGCTGATCGGTGTGATAGTCGTGGCTTCAGGTGCAGCCTGGAAGACTCTAAATCGTGAGGGTCAAGCCTTTGCCTTTCCTCGGCAGGTTCCGTTGCCATCAGCCCAATTGGTCCAAAGCACATCCTTGCCTGGTCAAAGGCGGAACGCCTACTCAGAAATCTTGACCCAACACCAATATCAGTATCAGGCTCGCGGTCACCGGGTGCAAATTCAGATGAGTTATGTCACCGGGACAATGGGAGATTTGGGAATATTTTTGGCCAATTATCCCCTCAATGGTCAGCGGCTAAAGACCCAGCCAAACCTTCAGATCCGTCAGCAAGGAGCCAATTTTTACGCGCTTTACACCCACCGCAACCAAGCCTATCTCAGCGCTTGTTTTGATCCGGGCGGCCTATCTACTGTTGAAGAGGGACAGTTTATTCAAAATTGGAATAGTCACTTGTATCTCTTAGGGCGCGACTACATTGACGATCGCTGCCTCTGGACTCATATGTCTATTCCCTTAAACCAACAGTCTTCCCAGCAAGCATTCTCTATTTTGGAAGAAAACTGGGTATCCTGGCAGAAATGGTGGCACAATCGGGTCCCTAGACTGGGGACTCAGTAAGCAAGACGCTTAGTCTGCAAGACCCTTAGTAAGTTAGGCGTCCCGTTCTGTATCATTGTCCCGAGCGAAAATGGATGATTCATGGAAAATAAACCGTCTGCCGCATCACCCAGCAAAAGTCAATGGTTATCCACGTTTGTCTTACGTCTAACAGGCTATGCGCTGCTGCTGTTAACCCTGGTCGACACGCTGGCCACGATCTTGCCGCCTCAACTGCTCGATCCAGCCTGGGAGCTAGAAACAATCGGTCGATTGGTTGAGCGCTCCCCTGTACCATTGATTGGGTTTGCATTAGTGGCATCAGGTGGGCGTCGGTTTCGCCAATCTTTGGATCGATTGTGCTTCAAAGCGGTTCCGGCGCTTGCTATTATCATTGGTCTTGCTTATTGTTTGATGATCCCGTTAGGCATTTCGGATAGTTTGCGCTTAAGTAATCAGCATCAAACGGCTAGCGAAACCTTGATTCAACAGGCCGCTGATATTCAAAAATTGGAACAACGTTTAAGTGAGGCACCCGCATCAGACGTAGCGGAATGGGCTCAAAAATTTCAACCGAATTTGGCAGAAGGGCAGAATCAAGCGGAGATCAAAGCTGGTGTATTGGCTCAGCTTAAAGCTAACCAGGCGAGTTTAAACGCTCAAATTAGCCGGGCGTCTCAACAACCCGCTCAACTGCAAAAACGGACCATCAAGTGGCTGGTGGGAGCTTTGGTTGCTGGGCTGTCTTTTCTATATATTGGAAATACCGTTCGTCAATTTCCCCCAGTCAGGATGAAGTAAGGGTGCTCAACCCCACGGCTCTCAAGTGTTTACATCATCGGCGTCGCCAACTTGCCCAGCAGATTGATCAGCCCGTCTTACTCTGGTCAGGAGTGTCAGTTGCTCGTAACTTTGCTGCCAATTGTTTTCCGTTTCGAGCCAGTAGTCATTTTTTATACTTTGCTGGTTTACCACTTCAGAACGCTGTGATTGGCTTAGAAGCAGGTCAGCTCACGCTCTTTTGGGATGAGCCGTCACCAGAGGTGGCCTTATGGCATGGCCCCGCTTGGAGTCGGTCAGCACTCGCAGCTCAAATCGGAGCTGAGGCCCATGCGCCTTTATCGGCCGTTCCCCATTGGGCCAAACAGGTGGCCTCACTTCCAGCTTCGACACAAGCCTGTCGCCAACAGCAGTCGGAATGGCTGGGACGCACCGTCCTTGAGAATCGCTCCTGTGAACCTGCGAGTGAATCAGCGAGGTCTGATTTACAACTGGCCCAAGCCATGGTGCAACTACGCCTGCAACAGGATGACTTTGCCCAAGACCAGTTGCAGCAAGCCGCTCAAATAACGGTAGCAGCCCATTTACAGGGGATGAAGACAACGCTGTCCTGCCCATCGGAGGCTGCCCTTCGTGCTGAAATTGAATCAGTGATGATGGCGCATCAATGTCCCACCGCCTATGCCAGTATCGTGACTGTTCATGGCGAAATTCTCCATAATGATGTCTATCCCCATCCCCTAGAGCCAGGCGATTTGCTGCTGGTAGATGCAGGGGCCGAGACACCCTTAGGGTGGGCTGCCGATGTCACTCGCACTTGGCCTGTATCCGGCTGCTTCTCATCCACCCAGCGTGATCTCTATGACATTGTGCTGGCCGCTCATGATGCTTGTATTGCCCAGATCGCCCCAGGCTTAGAGTATCGTGATCTACATCTATTGGCGGCTCAGATTATCGCTGCGGGACTGGTCGATGTAGGCATTCTTAAGGGATGTCCTGACGAACTGGTCGAACGAGATGCCTATGCGTTATTTTTCCCGCACGGCATTGGGCATTTACTGGGGTTGGATGTGCATGATATGGAGGATTTAGGGGATCTGGCGGGATATGCGCTTGGGAGACAAAGATGCGATCGCATGGGGCTCCGCTACCTCCGTTTAGATCGTCCTTTGCAATCTCATATGCTAGTCACCATTGAACCGGGCTTTTACCAAATTCCCGCTCTGCTCAATCAGCCGAATTTGCGCGAGCAGTATCGAGATTGCGTCAATTGGGAGCGCCTGGCCCACTTTAGAGACGTGCGGGGCATTCGCATTGAAGATGACGTCTTAGTCACACCAGAGGGAGGCCAGGTCTTAACGTCCGCTTTACCCACCCAGGCAGCAGCAGTGGAGGCCTGTGTGCAGGCTTCAAAGTCTTAATCGATAGGACTTTGTGGATGTTCTGTCCCTAGCTTGGGCATCGGTTCTTGGAGAAAGCAGTTCTAAACATTCCGACTTCCTGGTACTTTGAAAAGAAGGTCCTCGGGCCAAACCGCCTCTCAGAACAGCAGACCACCTCCGCTTGGCTGCGATGTTCCTCTGATCCTTTCGATGCAACTGTATCCATGCGAATTGCCTTTTTTACTGAAACCTTCCTGCCCAAGGTCGATGGAATTGTCACCCGCCTCTGTCATACGGTTGCTCATTTGCAGAAAGATGGCCATCAAGTATTGGTCTTTTCTCCTGACGGTGGCATTACTGAATATAAAGGCGCCCAAGTTCACGGGGTTTCAGCTTTTCCGTTACCCTTGTATCCCGAACTGAAGTTAGCACTGCCTCGTCCCTCCATTGGTGATGCTCTCTCTCGCTTTCAGCCTGACTTGGTGCATGTGGTCAATCCGGCAGTGTTGGGATTGGCCGGATTGTTCTTTAGCAAGATGCATCGCATCCCTTTGGTGGCGTCCTACCACACTCACTTGCCCCACTATTTGAAATACTACGGCTTGGGGATGCTCGAAGGAGTGTTGTGGGAAATGCTTAAAGCGGGGCATAATCAGGCCCTCTTAAATCTCTGCACCTCGAATGCCATGGTGGAAGAACTGGGGGAGCAAGGTATTGAACGTCTGGCACTTTGGCAACGAGGGGTTGATATCGATACCTTTCAGCCTGAACTTGCCTCGGATGACATGCGGATGCTACTCAGCCAAGGGAATTCTGACGATCCCTTATTGCTCTATGTTGGACGACTCTCGGCCGAAAAAGAAATTGACCGGATTAAGCTGATTCTTGATGCTATGCCCTCAGCGCGTCTGGCCTTGGTGGGGGATGGTCCCTATCGGCAAGAGCTGGAAAAGCATTTTGCCGGCACTAAAACTTATTTTGCCGGATATATGTCGGGCAAGACGTTGGCTTCGGCCTTTGCCTCAGCCGATTGTTTTATGTTTCCATCTCGAACGGAAACCTTGGGCTTGGTGCTACTAGAAGCGATGGCAGCGGGATGCCCCGTGGTGGCGGCTCGCTCTGGTGGGATTACTGACATTGTGGAAGATGAGGTTAATGGCTATCTCTTTAACCCCAACGATGATCAAGACTTTATTCAAGCGACCCAACGCTTGCTCAACAACTCCGACGAGCGGGAAACCATCCGTCGGAATGCCCGAGTAGAAGCGGAACGCTGGGGTTGGGCGGCGGCGACGCGGCAGTTGGAAGGTTATTACCAAACGGTGCTAGAAAAGCAACCTAAGTCGAGCGTAATTCGAACCCCCTCTTCTGCTACTGTCTCCTCCAAGTAGCAGTGCCTCCTGCTCCTATGTCAAAATAATTATCTGCAAATAGGTAACCCGCTATGTTTGAAGCCCTATCCGATCGGCTTGAATCAGCCTGGAAAACCCTCCGGGGTCAGGCTAAAATCTCGGAGTCGAATATTCAAGATGCCCTGCGCGAAGTTCGACGAGCGCTGCTGGAAGCCGATGTCAATCTGCAGGTTGTCAAAGAATTTATTGAAGAGGTACGGGAAGCATCCTTGGGGGCCGAGGTAATCGCAGGTGTCCAGCCGGATCAGCAATTTATCAAAATTGTTCACGATCAGCTGGTCGAGATTATGGGGGCCACAAACGAGCCCCTAGCCGAATCTAATCAGCCGCCGACCGTGATTTTAATGGCGGGTTTGCAAGGAACGGGTAAAACCACTGCCACAGCCAAACTGGCACTCCATTTACGCAAGCAAGAACAAACGGCATTACTCGTCGCCACAGACATCTACCGTCCAGCAGCCATCGACCAGTTGGTAACTCTGGGTGAGCAGATTGATGTGCCGGTCTTCCAACTGGGAACAGATGCCAACCCTGTTGAGATTGCCCGCCAGGGTTTAGCGGCGGCCCGCGAGCAAAATGTGGACACAGTGATTGTGGATACCGCCGGTCGTCTGCAAATTGACCCGGAAATGATGTCTGAGCTGGCGGACATTAAAAAAGCGATTAAGCCGGACGAGACCTTGCTGGTCGTCGATGCCATGACGGGTCAGGAAGCCGCCAATCTGACCCGCACCTTTCATGATCAGATTGGCATAACCGGGGCCATTTTAACCAAAATGGACGGGGATACTCGCGGTGGCGCAGCCCTATCGATTCGCCAGATTTCTGGTAAACCGATCAAATTTGTCGGGGTTGGGGAAAAAGTTGAAGCCTTGCAACCCTTCTATCCCGACCGGATGGCCTCTCGGATCCTGGGAATGGGAGATGTGCTCACCCTGGTGGAAAAAGCCCAGGAAGAGATCGACATTGCCGATGCCGAAAAAATGCAGAAGAAAATTCTGGAAGCGCAATTCGACTTCACAGATTTTCTCAAGCAGATGCGGTTGCTGAAGAATATGGGCTCTCTGGGCGGGGTGATGAAGCTAATCCCAGGGATGAACAAGCTGTCTAGCTCTCAGCTCCAGGAAGGGGAAACGAAGCTGAAGCAGACGGAAGCGATGATTAACTCTATGACCAAGGAGGAACGCAAGAACCCCCAGTTGCTCTCCAACTCCCCGAGTCGGCGTCGCCGGATTGCCAAGGGATCTGGCTATACCCAAAACGATGTCGGTAAGTTAGTGACGGAGTTCCAGCGCATGCGTTCGATGATGCAGCAAATGGGACAAGGGCAGATGCCAGGGATGTCTCCCGCTGGGGCTGGCAACCCGATGATGGGGGGCGGTCGCCCCAGTCGCGGGGGTTGGCGAGGCGGAATGGGTAAGAAGAAGAAAAACAAGAAGAGAAAAGGGTTTGGCGATTTGTAGGGGTGGGTCATGCATCATTGCGAATAATGCTGTTGATGCTGATAACGTCTCCTAGGGCTAATGTGTTGCCTGTCCCTTGTGGAATGCGTGTATTAACCGCCAAGCGGTAGAAATGATTGAAGCGTGCTGAATTTACCCAGTCTGGCAGAGCTTGCTTTCGATTTTGAAAAAAGGTCTTTTGGAATTGAGGGGTTGCAACACCTGTTTGAGAATGACGGGTAGGGACGATGCAGCGCTGACAAGGATTGACGCCTTCTAGAACCACGGACCCAATTTGAAATTGAACCAGATGGTCTGCATCAGCGAAGAGCTGATCTTCCCAAAAAGCTGGTACACCGCCTATCTCTAGGTTGGTACGCAGGCGACGACGTAGTTCTGTAACGGTCAGATCGGGGTACCAATTGGCGACCGCTTCCAGGGTCGCTGTACTAATCAGAGTCGGGCCGGGGGAGTCGGTATCGTCGGGAAAGCCTAATGCTGAATTGTGTTGAACCTGGATCTCAAGCTGAAAGAAGTTGCTTAGCCATGCTTCTAAAGCGCCGCGTTCTTGGTCGATATGGAAAGTTTGAGGATTGGTATTAGGGGCTTGTAGGGTTAGGAGTTGGTAGTCGTTGGAGAATTGCGATCGCAACTGATGAATCTGGGCAAATCGTTTACCATTCACCACTTTTCCCTGGCGATCAAAGCAAGCATATTCCCGATCATGTTCTAGGGCTCCACTTGCCAAAATATGAGCGGATTGGACCGTAACGCCATCTAAAGACTTAAAAGGATACAGATCAATTCTGGCTAGGTGGGGCATCGACTTGGCTTAGCTCAATAATGTTGCCATCTGGATCGTGAACAAATAATGCAGCTCGGCCCGAGTGGCTTAACTGGTAGGTGACGCCGGCTGCTTTGAGCTGGGTTTGACAGTCCTCTAAATTGGCAACGGCCAGAGCCACATGGCGATTGCGTCCCCATCGTTCTTGATCGGCTTGTCGAGCGGAATAGTCTGGAGACACCATGATATGCAACTGTTGAGGACCGATTTGATACCAAGCTCCTGGAAAATCAAAGGGACGGGGACATTCTGTTAAGCCCAGCACCTCGCCATAAAACTGCCGAGAGCGCTCTAAATCTTGCACGAGCAAGGCTGCATGTAAAAACTGAGTTACCGTCATCAATCTTGTTTCGTCTCAGGTTGAAACTGGGTTTTCCAAATACTGATCAAGCTCACTGCGATCAAGGCACCCGTAATATCGATCATCACATCGATGGGAGACGCACCACGATTAGGGACAAAGCTCTGATGAATCTCATCAGTGACCGCAAAGATGGCTGAACCTAGAACTGCAAAGGGTAATACGAATTTCCAAGGTTGTTGGAACCCCCATGTCCCCATTGTGAAACAAAGGGTAGTGAGAATAGCATATTCCGTTAAGTGCGCCCCTTTGCGAACGATAAAGTTCAGGGTGTGTAGTTGTTCTGGGCTAAGGGCATTCAGCACGGCTGGAACACTCCAATCTAAGAAGGTTGTCAGAATGGATTGGGTCTGCTCGCCACCCCATCGCTGAGTGGAAAACTGGACCATGACCCCCATCCACACTGTCCAACAGAGCAGTGTAAAGCCTTTGGATGAGAAGAAAGTTCGATTCAATCTGGGTTCCTTGGTGTCAAGCTGTACGTATGGAGAGATTGCTCTATCCCCTTCTCTACAGCACTTATCCTGCAAGCAGAGTAGAGATCAAGCCTAGGTTGGGGATCGCTTTCTGTGTGAGGGATACAGAGTAGCAACGTTATAATGAAACGTTCCGCTGAGGCGAAATACCCCTCTTTTATGGCCTACGCTTGTGTCTCACTCTAACTCACCTTTACCCGTTACTATAGGCGTGTCTGGTGCATCTGGCTTACTCTATGCCGTGCGCACCATTAAGTTTTTGCTACGCGCGAATTATTCGATTGAGCTGGTGGCGTCTAAGGCCACTTACCAGGTTTGGCAAGCTGAACAAAATATTCGTATGCCCGCTGATCCTGTTAAGCAAGAGCAGTTTTGGCGTCAGCAAGCCGATGAATGGGGTGGAAAGTTAACCTGCCATGCTGCGACTAACGTTGGTGCAGGCATTGCCAGCGGTTCCTTTCGTACTTTAGGGATGCTGGTGATTCCTTGCAGTATGAGTACGGTGGCTAAAATTGCTGCGGGACTCAGTTCTAGCCTATTAGAGCGAACAGCTGATGTTCACCTGAAGGAACGACGTCCTTTAGTAATCGTGCCTAGAGAAACCCCCTTCAGCCTCATTCATCTGCGCAATCTGACTACATTGGCAGAAGCGGGAGCCCGGATTGTTCCTGCGATTCCTGCCTGGTACCACAACCCCCAAACCATCGAAGACCTAGCAGACTTTGTGGTCGCTCGGGCTTTAGATCAACTCGGAATCGATTGTGTGCCCCTGCAGCGTTGGCAGGGAACTGAACCGACTGCATAATGCTTAGCGGCTTATCAAAGAGAACTTAGCGGGTCTCGCGAACTTTGGCATGGCTACCTGGCCAGGTATCGTACTGGGGAAGGTCATCTGTAATGGTGAACCAAGGTGATTTGGACCCCACATAAATATGGCCCTCTGGGACATTGTGAGGCGCTTGATCTAGCCCCCCTAAGGGAACGCCGATTTTATCAGGGTCATTGTCATAGGTGCTGATCAGATTGGAGCCACAGACAGAGCAAAAATGCTTCACGACCAACTCAGACGAATGGTAGCGAGACAGCAGCTCTTCGCCTCTAATCCACTTGAATTGTTGGGCATTGATGGTGGCTCGGGTGCGAAAAGCAGCCCCATGCCAGCGCCTGCATTTTGAGCAATGGCAGTTAAAGATGGGACCTAGCTCGCCCGAAATCTCATAAGCGATTCCTTCACAGAGACAGCGACCACTTAGTTTTTGCATAAGCCAAAATAGTCCGCAGTCATGACTGCAGACTTGTGAATTGAAGATTCGTTAGGGCCTACTGGGGCAGATAATTCTGTAGCACCGACCAACCCGTCCAAGACACGGCTGTTAATGCTAAGAACAGCATGCCGTTAATACTGACATGGAGGGGCCGTGCCCAAGGCCGTTTAGGATGAACACGACTGGCAGCCCAAGCTGAGGCAAGAGTTAAGCCGGCCACTAATAAACCAGCAGGTAAATGGGATGAATGACCGGAGGTTCCCTCATAAGTGGAGGCACCTAAGATGCCAATGGTCATCAATTCTAAAATGGTTAGTACTAGCGTAATACCCAACCCATAGTGGATATAACGTAACCATCCCCAAGAAGCTTCACCGTGACGGAGTCGCAATCTTCGTAGGGCAATCCCTAGT
>NZ_JANQOP010000129.1 GCF_028285745.1 Acaryochloris sp. IP29b_bin.137
ATCCTACGGCAAGGTTGAAGCAGTTAAAGATGTCTCCTTTCAAATTCAACCGGGAGAGATTTTTGGCTTGCTAGGACCGAATGGTGCCGGTAAAACCACGACCTTACGTTGCCTATGCAGCTTAGCTACCCCAGACGATGGCACCATTGAGGTCAATGGGGTCTCTGTGCGGCAACATCCCCGAGCCGCTCGCCAGTTGTTGGGATACATTGCCCAGGAAGTAGCACTGGATAAAGTGCTCACGGGACGCGAATTGCTGCAACTGCAAGCGGCCCTCTATCACTTACCCGCCAAAACCATTGCTGATCGGGTCAAAAAAGTCCTAACGCTTCTGGATTTACAAAGTTGGGCTGATACGAAAACAGGAACCTATTCTGGCGGTATTCGTAAACGACTTGATCTGGCAGCTGGTTTATTGCATGAGCCAGCCGTTTTAGTGTTAGATGAACCCACTGTAGGCTTAGATATTGAGAGTCGGGTTGTTATCTGGGACTTTTTGCGAGGACTCCGAGAGCGGGGAACAACAATTCTGCTCACCAGCCATTATCTTGAAGAAATTGATGCCCTGGCCGATCGCGTTGCCATTATTGATCAGGGAACGGTGATTGCTGAAGGAGCGCCGACAGAACTCAAAGACCAAGTCGGCGGCGATCGAGTCACCCTGAAAATTCGAGAATTCACCTCTGAACAAGAGGCGCAGCAAGCCCAGGCCATGACCACCGCCTTGCCCTTTGTCCAAGATGTGATTATTAACCCGGCCCAGGGCAACTCGTTAAATATGGTGGTATCGTCCCAAGGAGATGCCCTTTTAAGTATTCAAACCGCGCTGAAAGAGGCTGGTTTGCCCATCTTTAGCATTGCCCAAGCCCGTCCCAGTCTGGATGATGTTTATCTAGCGGCGACGGGGCGTACGTTATTGGATGCGGAAATGGCGGCTGCGGGCACGCGCGATCGCAAAAAAGAACGCAAAGAAAATATGCGTTAGTCCATGATCGATTAGGATCAAAGGGCTGTCTGTGGCTCCTAAATTTCCTCTGAATCTAGATACCCACTTTTAAAATTTTGTTATGACCATCACCTCTGCTAACGCCAACTCAATGACTGACTCAGGCGTGCAAACCGATTTATTAACCACCCCAGGGATCGTTTCTGGCGAGTTTCTACAAGAAACCGTAGCCTTAACCCGTCGCCTGTTTATTCAGTTAAAGCGGCGGCCTACCACTCTGATTGCGGGCATTATTCAGCCGTTGATGTGGTTGGTCCTCTTTGGCGCCCTCTTCAAAAATGTGCCGGAAGGCTTATTCGGCACGAGCCAAAGCTATGGCCAATTTCTCAGTGCAGGGGTCATCGTGTTTACGGCCTTTAGCGGGGCTCTAAACGCAGGCCTCCCCGTGATGTTTGACCGGGAATTTGGATTTTTGAATCGACTCTTGGTTGCTCCTCTGGCTTCACGTTTTTCGATTGTGATGGCATCTGCGATTTTTATCACCACTTTGAGTCTGATTCAAACCCTAGCCATTATGGCCTTAAGCTTCTTGATGGGAGCAGGCTTACCCAATGCGCTAGGCTTAGCCATCGTTGCGCTGATTGTTTTACTGTTGGTTTTAGGCGTGACGGCCCTCAGCTTGGGACTTTCGTTTGCCTTACCGGGTCATATTGAACTGATTGCAGTCATTTTTGTCACCAATTTACCCCTGCTGTTTGCGAGCACCGCTTTAGTGCCCTTGGCCTTTATGCCCACTTGGTTACAGGTTGTGGCGAGCTTGAATCCCCTCAGCTTTGCCATTGAGCCCATTCGTTACCTGTATCTCCACAATGACTGGAGTTTTACCAGCGTCGTGATGGAGGCCCCCTGGGGGTCCGTTAGCTTGGGCGGTTCCTTGTTATTGCTATTCGGGTTTGATGCGATCGCATTACTGAGCATTCAAAAACTACTCTATCGTCGCCTCGGCTAATCTCAATGGATCTGCCGTTGATGGGGCTGGCGTTGAGGCTGTAAGCCGTCCCCATTCTCCAGCTCCGTCTCTTTTAGCTTCGCCTGTTCATCGACGTGTAAGATTTGCTCTGAGCGCCAACCCCGTAGTTGTTCTAGGCGTTGAATCTCGCGTTCAAGCTGCTGGCGACCGACTTCAAAAAATTCTTCTGCTGCATTCTGAGTTGAGAAAAAGTCTGGGGATACCGTCGGCATTGCGAATACAGGGACAGTCTGCATACAGAGGACGCAACCCCATAGTTTAGAGGCAGGTCCAAGACAACGTTTGAGGTAGGACATAGCGTGTAGCGGAAATCGGCTAACCACGGATCACCAGACTGAGCGATGGAGACCAACGATCTTGCTTCTAATCTAGCTTGTTTGTCAGCAATGACATCGTTGAGTTGGCAACCACCTGATCGCAACTGTGGCAATGGCCTGATCGGTCGGCACCCAGTATGCTCGCAGGTTAGGGACCCGTTTGAGAGACATGCCGCTATGGAGTCCCAGGTTGAACGATGCTGCAAGCAACCCGAAAACCGATGTGATTGCTTTGTTCGGATGCGGCTTCCCAAATGCGAGCAGCCGAACGGCAACTCATGGCTGGAGTATTCCAAGCTCCTCCTCTGAGGACGCAGGCGAAGAAAAATTGATCTTGCCAGCAACTGCCATCGATAGGGGCATTCCCGTAATTACCATGCCAATGATCCGCACACCATTCCCAAACATTTCCATGCATGTCATATAAGCCATATCGATTGGCTAAAAACTTACCCACAGCGGTCGTTTGTTGGCGACAGCGCCCGACTGGCTCTTTCCCATAGGCAGTGGCGCCATCATAATTGGCAATTTCTGTAGTCAGCGTTTCGCCAAAGGCAAAAGGAGTTTTACTCTCGGCTCGACAGGCATATTCCCATTCTGCTTCACTGGGTAGATGATAATCTTTACCCGTCAACTGGGATAAGCGGCTACAGAATTCAACCCCATCGAACCAAGAGATGCCTTCAACGGGGCGATGATCACCTGAAAACGTGGAGGGTTGAGCTTCTATGTTCCGCTTAATCTTGGGCAAAGCGGCAACCAACCGCCATTGAGCTTGCGTAACGGGATATCGACCTAAATAGAACTCTGAAAGAGCCACAATATGTTGTGGCCCTTCAGTAGGTTGTCGCTGCTTTTCATTTGGGGGAGACCCCATAGAGAAACGGCCTGAGGGGATATGCACTAAGTCCAGAGTAACTCCCTTGCCTAAATCCTCATGCAGGCAGACAATATCGCGTTTTTGACGATGAGTCACTTGGCCTTGGGGGTCAACTTTCACCACTTCCGCTTGGAAGGTGGGTAACGATGGTTTGGGCGGAGGTGGTGGTTTTCCCTTGGCTTCGGAACGGGGGCTGGGTAAAGGAGGATGGGACTGCGCGGGTTGTGCAGAAGGCTTGTTGGTGTTGGACTGAGAGCGAGGGGTCCCTTTCGCAAGAGCCCGTACATCCTTGCGCACATCTAATGCTGATGCGTAACGGGCGGAAATTTTCGTTTGCAGTAACTTCTGCAGCACCATGTGCAATTCAGCACTGATGGGCTGTGGTAAATGCTGGTGCCAGTGATCCACCCATGCTTCGTTATCTTGGAGAGGGAGTGCATAGGGCGCAACTCCGGTTAGCAGGTGAACGCAGCTTGCCCCCAAACTATACAAATCGCTGCCTGGAAGAACTTTGTCAACAGTCAGGACTTCTGGAGGAGCATAACTCGCGTTTTCCCGCACGCTTTCTGTCTGTTTTAGTTTAGATAAATTGATTTGTTTAGAGACACAAAAACCGACCAGAACCAGCTTTCCGTCTTCATGCTGGCGCATGATGTGAGCAGGTTTGAGATCACGATGAATCACCCCTTGATCATGGATTGTCTGCAATACAGGCAACAATTCTAGTAACAATGCCTGTACTTGATTTTCTTTGAAGGGGCCTTGACTTTCAATGACCTGCTGGAGGTCTTGGCCATCAATATATTCTTGTACCAAATAAGGGATGTGATTTTCTTCAAAGTACGCCAGAATGCTGGGAATATGCCGGTTTTTTTTCAGTCGCCTAAGTTGCTCAGCTTCCTGCAAAAAAGGCTCAACGACAGTCTGACTCTCTTCTGTGCCTTGGGCTTGACAAATCAGTTGCTTGACAACGCATGGTTCGAGGAGATTGTCTCGGTCTTCTGCCAGGTAGGTGTTGCCAAACATCCCTTTACCCAACAGGCGAACCATCTTAAAACGCTGACGCAGCAGGATTAGTCGTGTCCCGCACTGCTGACAAAATTTGTTGGTGTCTGGGTTTAGGGGTTTCTCACACTTGGGGTTGAGGCAGCAAATCATCGTTTAGAGAGACATAGAAATTAATTTAGGCTATTCACTCAGCACGGCTGTTTTAAGGCAGGTTGCCATTGGCTATCCATAGCTCAATAGGCGCTTGATATAAAAAAGCTACCCTGTTTGGAAAAATTAGTCTGCAAGAGTGATTGCGGCATTACTATGACAGATTTACACCTACTATTTAGATCACTTATACCTTAGTGTACTGATGATAGGTATTGATGCAAGTTAGCAAAATTCTCCCTCAGATGCTTGGGTTTATTCAATTTCTCGCGATGTCTATTCTCGTACAATTCAATATTGATGCAAAGAAACTGGATTTAAAGCTCGTCAGTTTGCGTTAAGACTAGTCGCAACCCGTAAGCGATAGGCTGAACAGCAACTCCAGTAGGCATTATGCCTAGCTTCTCCTTGCCGAGGGGATAGATGGTTTTTTGAAGTCTCAGATCGCAAGACCTCACAAGAAACAACACGGTTGGCAATTCTCTCCATAGCGATAGGGATGAGGGGAAGGCAGTACGACAGCATCAAGATGTTTTCTCAACCCAGTGATGAGGTCTGAAATAAGTTTAGACAATGGGGCAGAATCAGTATTAACTCTCACTACTGAGCAGAACTATGACTTGAAGAGATATTTCGCGAGGTTTATACTTTCAATCTCGTTTATAGTCATTGATAACTGCTTATTCTCGTAAATTTTGATGGCTCTCAAAAACTTGCTGAGTAATCCTAACTTTCAGACAGTTGTGGTTCCTTTGTTCACCACATTGATTCCGGTAGTAGTGGGTTGGTTCCTAGGATTCCTTCCGGCTGACTTTAAAAAAGCTAAATGGGATCGATGGCTGAAATTATTGATCGAATCAGCCGTTTTGGTCTTTGTTTGCAGATTGTTACCAGAGGCGATGGATGCCTTCAATAAGGATGACCCAACGTCCAAGATAATTGGTGCGTTGTATGGCGTTGTGCTATTGCTACTCATTGGCATGATGGTGGCGGATGTGGTGCAGCTTGTCCGCAAGCCCTCGACGCTGACAACGATTGAACTAGAAGAGGCCCGGTGGCAAGATAATCGCCATACTTTAATGGATAAGATGCGGGTGAAATGGATTGATGGGGTATTGAAAAAATCTCTGTATGAGCAGGTCCGAATTGCGGTGGGTTTGGAAGAGCGGCCTGAGATGGTAGGGGTGGAATGGCAAACGGCAGGGGAAGAGAAACAGGTGTTGCCTCCTGGGACTCGATTGTTGGATCGGTTTGCCAAGTTGGGAGAAGGAGGAACGTTGTTAGTGCTGGGAGATCCGGGTGCTGGGAAAACAACGTTGCTACTAGAGCTAGCTAAGGATTTATTGGAAGACACCAATATTCGATATCTAGAGCAGTCGATACCGATTGTTTTGAATTTATCCGCTTGGAGTGTTCAACAGCTTCCTAAAGAACCATTGTCTAAAGATGAGATGGTTCCTTTTACCCAGTGGCTTCTGGAAGAGCTTTTTCAGCAACACCAAGTGCGCAAAGAAGTCGGAAACACTTGGCTCAAGCAGCAAAAATGGACGTTACTGCTGGATGGATTGGATGAAGTTAAACCTCAATATCGCGATGCTTGTGTGGAAGCAGTGAACCAGTTTCAGCAAGAATTTGGCAATATCAAAATCGTGCTGTGCTGCCGGATTGCTGATTATCGGGAATTGAACACTCGCTTAGAAAAGTTTCAGGCGGCGGTGTATATTCAACCTTTAAGTGACACTCAAGTAGACCAATATCTAAAAGATGGAGGAGAAAAATTAGCAGGGATTAAAGCTGCTTTAGGAGAAGATCCTTCTCTACGAGAATTAACGAATACGCCACTTTTTCTATGGATTTTGACCCTAGCCTATCGCCATCGCTCCGCTCAGGAATTGAAGAATTTACCTGAAGACCAGCGCAAGCAACTCCTGTTTGATCGTTATATACAACGAATGTTTGTTCAGCGACCTTTGTCTTCTGAGGAAGAACAGCAACAAATGTTGCGCTGGCTGCAAGGGATAGCGAAGAAAACAGGAACGGGAAAGGAGTTTTTGATCGAACGAATGCAGCCCAAAGATTGGTTAAAAACAGCAAGAGGTAAATACCTTTATGGGCTGATTGTTGGGCTAATTTTAGGACTGATTTACGGGCTGATTTTAGGGCTAATTGGAGGGCTGATTTACGGGCTGACTGGAGAGCTGATTGGAGGGCAGATTTTCGATTCGATTCTTATGCCGATTTTCGAGCTAATTAGAGGGCCGACTGGAGGGCTAACCGGAGGGCTGATTAGAGGGCTGATTGTTGGGCTGATTTTAGGGCTAATTTACGGGCTAATTGGAGGGCTAATTGGAGGACTAATTGGAGGGCAAAAACCTATTGTTCTTGTAGAAGCTTTAAGAATTTCAATGTCCCGAGAGACGGGACGAGACATTTTAGCGTCGTTGAGAAGAGAGCTAACTTACGGACTAATTAGAGGGCTGATTGTTGGGCTGATTTTTGGGTTAACTTTAGGGTTAACTTTAGGGCTAATTAGAGGGCTAATTGGAGGGCTGATTGTTGGGCTAACTTTAGGGCTGATTGGAGGGCAGATTTTTGGGCTAATTTACGGGCTAATCTTAGGGCTGATTGGAGGGTTAAAAGTCGATATTATAAAGCGGACTTTTCCAAATCAAGGTATTTGGGGATCTCTCAAAACTATGGTGATTACGGTTATAGTCTCGATTTTTTTTACGATTATTATTTATTTTTTATTGAAAAATATTTTACCTTCGTCCTTAGAGCCAGATTTAATGAAAAGCATTATTCGCTTAGTCATAGGGTTACCAATCATGGGAGCCATTATTGCAGGAGGAGGACTAGCCTCTATTCAACACTTTGCTATGCGTTTAGTCCTCTACCAAACCAAGCAAATCCCTTGGAATTTCGTCACCTTTTTCAAAAAGGCTGAAGATCGATTATTTATCTACCGCACAGGTGGCAGCTACGTCTTCGTTCACCGCTACCTCCAAGAACATTTCGCCAACCTCTCCTTCGACGAAACCTAACCCTCAAGCATTCCGCGCCCGACAAAATAAATTAGGCAACTGTCGCCGCAAAAATGTATAGCCAAAGGTATACCAGTAAAACCCATTCACCAACACCACCAACCCTTGGCCCCAAACATTTCCCAAAATCGGAAACGTCAACACAGAAGTCCCCAATACCAGCATCATCTCCACAAACGCCACTTGCCGACCGTAGTGCTTCGGGTCCCAATAGGACAGGGGACTAATCAGCCGATATTGACTTAACGGTAGGAAATGTTTGTGGGCATCGTCATTATGAACCGGCAAATCCCCCAAAGAATGCAGAATCATACTGACAAAAAACAACGCCGCAGGCATCCACCCCAGTTGCCAACAGCCCCAAGTTGCCAGCCCCGCCAAAGGAATAGAATGGCCCAGATCAATCCAGGTTTGCCAAAAGGGATGATAGTACGCCTCCGTCCAAATTTGACCTTCCGGTAATTTCCGAATCCCCTTCACCCAGGCATAAAACACAAACATGGGCAGATCCGGGGCAATGGCTCCCGCTGTCACCGCCAACACCGCTGGCTGCTCTGTCACATTCATTAAGAGAGCAAGGTTGATAATCGCGTGGCTAGGCGTGTTCACGGGCTTTATTCAGGCAATTCAGTATGATTCAAGATAACACTTGGTGCGTTGACGCTTCACAGCCTCTGATGCAAATGCGGGTCAGGGCTTACTTCTCTGCATTAGGCCCCCCCGGCCCCCCTTTCTTGAATGCCGAAGGCTATATTCTGGGGGGAGAATGCTGTGTACTATACCCTTTGGCATTCAAGGGGGTGTTGCAAGAGTTCAGTTAAGACGTCTCCAACAGCATTCCTAAAAGGGTTAAAAGGGGTGCATTGTAGTCAATAGCATATTCATTGGTGGCATAGGACTTTTCGCTGTCGAGATAGCTGCGAATGCCTAAACCTTTGGGGGCAATATTGTCCTGGGCTCCGTCATTGGGTCCCCCGACCACTAACCCCGGAATGTTGATTTGCTTCGCTCTGGCAAAGAGGTGGTTTACCTTTGCCACAGGATGGGTCCCCACCCCCGTGACAAAGGTTTGATCAAAGTGATTGCGACCCATCATGTAGTGGAGCTGATCGAGAGCAGCTTCTTTATATGTCTGCGCTTGGGTGAGGTGATAGGCATGGACTAAGGTAATGCCTTCTTCGACTGTCATTTTGTTGGACCCCCAAATAAAGCGATGGTTGGCTAGCCGATAGCCACTTCCTTCGACCCGCCCCATAATTTGATCGGCACGGTCTAGAAGCTTTTGCTGAATTTGAGGTTTGAGCTGGTTGGGGTCCGCCTTGGCATAGAGCAGATAATCGACCATGCCTAGGGTGGAGGCATCCTTCCATTCGTAGAGGTTAAAGGGCATCTGGTCGAAATGGTCCACCAGATATTGCTCAAACTTTGAGTCTCCAGTGGTCAGGAATAGCTCGGCGGCGGCCCAGTAGCGATCGTCGATATCGGTTTTCAGGCTGTCCTCAATGTCAATGTAAGACAAGAGATACTTCCCAGAACCGCTATCGTCGCCATCAATCCAGCCTTCTTGCATTTGGTCTTGAGTTTGCAAATAGTCCCAGGCTAGCTGAGCGGCATCTAGATAGGTTTTGGCCTGTTGGGGGTCCTTGTAAATCCGACCCGCCATAGCCATCACTGCGGCAAATTTCCCGGTTTCAGGGGTAGACACGCCGTACAGGTAGCGGGTTTGCTGGTCTTCATCGGGGGCTTTGCCAATCGGCCATTCTTTGCCCGAGAGCTTGCGATAAACTCCACCATCTTGGCGCTGGGTGGAGAGTAGCCAGTTTAGACCGACTTTCATCTCATCTAGTAGATCGGGGAGCTGGTTGCCACTTTCGGGAATATCTAATTGGCCGTCGGTAAAGTTTTGGGGATATTGCTCGTATAGGCTGAATAAGCTGCCGATGGTGACCGTTGTGGTTGCCACATATTTGCCGTAGTCCCCGGCATCGTGCCAACCCCCTTGGCTTTGCACGGTATCTCCTGCTTTGTGAAAGGCATCATCATGGGCGATCACGGCATCTTTGAGATGACAGGGAGGGTGATAAATCCCGGTGATTGGATCAAAGAT
>NZ_JANQOP010000135.1 GCF_028285745.1 Acaryochloris sp. IP29b_bin.137
CAGAAAAGTCGTGAACACCTTGCTAGGCAAGTATTACTAATCTGTTAGAGGAATGGAGTGAAACGTACAATGTGAGGCTTAAATCCCTCCCTTCCCTTCCAGTACATGTCTATAGCCCTCTTTTGTCACTTCAGATAGATGAAAATTGAAACGACGTAATTGCTTTTGGAGTGAACCCAATCATTAGGCCAAGCACTAACGTAATTTCAAGCTTACAGATACTCTCCTATCAAAGTGATAAAAGAGGGTTATACCTTGAGAGATATCCTACTGGTATTCGCTCCCGCTTCAATCCAAGAAAAATATATTCTTTAATGATTCCGGCCTTACCCCTTACGACGATGCTGAATTCAGCATCATCCTTAAGGAACAGTGAAGATCCCAGACTATCCCTGGCAGCGCTAAAGTAGGCTCGCTACGATGGAAATGAGGTTGCCCATTGCTTTTCATATTGTTGAAGTAAATCAAGAAGTCACGTCCCTAGAGTATTTGGGGAAACATTGGCTTGAGGGTCAAACGCCAGCCATATTCAACGCTACGTCGTTGCCTTCTGAGTTCTGTTTGATGGTTTACCAACGGTTTGGCTTTACTTAAGGGTTTGCAGTTGAGCAAGTAATGTTTGGGAAAAATTTAAGAGTCTGGAGCACCAGCCGACAGTATGGCTGGTGGGTAGCTGTTTGCCTATGCTTGGGCGTCAGTGCCCTTGTGATTCAAGCAAATTTAAATCAGATTTCCGTAACGGAATTGCCTCAAGACATAGGTGATGTGGCGGAGAGTCCTTTGATTGCTAATGCTAAGTCAAGATTACGCATCGCGCTGAAAACCTTAGATGCTATTGACTTGAAACAGCGTCGTCATTATCAGCCCCCCGCTCAGTTTCAGGGCCTTACGATTGATAGGGTGCAACTACCGCCGTATCAAAAAGCGATTGCCCTCACATTTGATGATGGTCCTTGGCCCCAAACAACGGCCACAATGCTGGATATCCTCGAAGAACATGATGTAGACGCTACCTTTTTTGTATTGGGCAGCAACGTCAGACGTTTTCCAGATCTCCTCAAGCGGGTTGCCAGGGAAGGGCATGCCATTGGCAACCACACGTGGAGCCATAAATATGGGTATCACCATCCGGCTCTAGCCCAACGCGAGATCCTGCTGACTGCCAAGGAAATCGAGAAGCATACGGGATTCAAAACTTCCTTGTTTCGTCCACCCGGCGGTTATCTACAGAATGGTCTCGTCGCTTATGCTCAGGCCCAGAAGCATGTCACTTTAATGTGGACGGTGGACGATACTTATAAAGGGACGGTTGAGCAAGCCATCCAGAACGTGGTTAACAACGCTTCGCCCGGTGGGATTGTATTGATGCATGATGGCGGTGGCGATCGCAAGCTGATGATCCAAGCCTTGCCCCACATCATTATTCGCCTCAGACAGCAGGGATACCAGTTTGTGACGATTCCTCAATTGTTGGAGATGGCAAATGCGAATCAGAACGCTGGATAGTTTAGAAGGCTTTGAATTACGGGCATCTTTAAGGCCTGGTCAGCAAGAATTAGCCGATTGGTGAGCCGGTCCGCTAGCGGTGTCTGCGGTGACCGGAGCTGGTAAGTCCTATGGTATGGCGGTGGCCGCAGCCATACCATTAGCGCGTCAAAGGCTCAATCGAGCCCAGCAACTCGTGATTGTCATTAAACTATATGCAACGCCAGCAAAGCATTCTCTTCCTCTAGTATGGCTGATCTAAAAACTAAACCAACGGAAAAAAGCCCTATCGAATTTCTCAACGGTATTGCAGATGAGCAAAAAAGGATAGATTGTTTAGAACTTCTATCGCTAATGGCAGAAATTACTGGTAAAGAGCCCAGAATGTGGGGGGAGAGCATTGTGGGTTATGGCAGCTACCATTACAAATATGCTAGCGGCAGAGAAGGAGATTATTTTGTTACGGGTTTCTCACCTCGAAAACAGAATTTGACAATATACCTTATGCCTGGATTTGCCCAGTATGAAGCAATCCTGGGCAAACTAGGGAAGTCATGTCTCTACGTCAAAAAACTGGATGACATTGATCGAACGCTGTTGCATGAACTTATCTCACAGTCTGTCGAAGATATGGCAGAAATCTATGGTTGATAATCTGCCTACCTGCCATATCAATCCGTTAGATCAGGGTTTTACTGCTACCCCATAAATCACCGGTCTCTTGCAGAGTATGCAGTCGATGATAGATACCCCCATGTCTGAGCAGTTGATCATGATTCCCCACTTCAGCAATCTGGCCTTGATCGAGCACGACAATTTGATCGGCCTCGCGGACGGTACTGAGGCGGTGGGCAATAATCAACAACGTCCGCGTTCCTAGCAATGAGCGCATTGCCAACTGAATGGTCCGCTCGGACTCATAGTCGAGGCTGGAGGTTGCCTCATCAAAGACCAAGACATCTGGATCGACAATCAAAGCTCGGGCAATGCCGAGTCGCTGGCGCTGACCACCAGACAGCCGCACCCCGCGTTCACCCACCACGGTGGCATATCCTTGGGGGAGCTGGTGAACAAACTCGTCTACCTTGGCAATCTGGCAAGCATTATGTACTTGCTCGACACTGACTTTGGGGTTACCGTAGGTGAGGTTCTCCAAGACCGTGCCATTGAAAATGTCTACATCTTGGTGAACAATCGCCAGACGGCGACGATATCGAGCCACATCCAGGGTGCGGATATCTTGGCCATCCATCAGAATTTGGCCAGTATGGGGTTCAAAATAGCGAAACAGCAGCTTAACGAGCGTGGATTTCCCCGATCCGGACCGCCCGACAAGGGCCACCGTCTGACAGGGTTGAACTATGAGGTTGATATTTTGTAGTACGGGCTGGTTGGCATCATAACCAAAACTGATATTGCGCAGCTCTAGCTTGCCCGAAAAGCGATAGGGATTGTCTTGAACAGATTCCAGACTAAGTCTTGAGGCATCAGCTCCATTGGGTTGCTGCATAAACTCATGCAGCCGCAGCATAGAGGCGTAACGGCGGGCAAAAAACTCTGCCACCATGCTCAGAGGCTCAATTTCGGCATAGGCCATGCTGGACACTGTTAGCGTGGTAACAAAGTGTCCTAAAGAAATATCGCCCCGTACCGTTGCCATCAGGGTCAGGGTGAGGACGCCAAACACACAGCCTTGGACAATCGTTCGTTGCCAAGTGGCTAGTTTGACATAGCCCTTGTGGATCCGAAATAGGACCACCTGCATCTCTCGATCCAATCGCTGTTGCTGACGTTCGAGTTCAGCGGCTTCTGTAGCAAAGGCTTTGACGGTTTTGATATTAGTGATAATTTCTGAGGTGCGACTTTCAGTATTTTCGATATAGCGATCCAGGACTTCTTCTCGCTTGATCAGCAGTCGTAAGTCCCACAGACTAAAGGTGAAAATAACGATAAAAGAAATCAAGAAGATAATGGCAATTGGCCAGTCAATCAGCCAAATCACTAGAAAGATGCCCAGCACCCTCATCAATTTGGGAATAAACTGTCCAGCTATTTCGGGGTAGGTCCAAGTGTGGTTGGTAACCCCCCGAGCCACCCGGCCTGCAATTCGGCCTGGATTATTTTCATCATAAAAATCTAGGGGCAGGGTGAGGATCTTTTCCAGGACTTGGCGAGTGCGATCGCGTTTTGCTCTCAACGGTATCGCCCAATGAAACCAGCTCCCGATCCAGGGCTGAACCGGAGCCCGCACTACCGTTACCAAAAAGATGATACCTAACAAGGTCCATAGGGATAGGGAACGACTGATGGGCAGACGAGTGATCGCTGCAACTTGAGCAATTAGAGCTTGTAGGGGCGCATCCAAAGGCTGCCGAGACAGCACGTTAAGAATTTGACCAATAGCGTAGGGAACCACCAGGTCAATTATTTCAAACAAACTGGCGGCGGCAATGCTGAGCAGAGAAATCCCCCAGTATTGTCGATAATATCGAACAATATCTTTGTAGCTGGCCATAATGGAGAAAACTTGACCTGCCGTGAAAATTTTTCTATTTGCAGGCTCCCATCACATACTACAACATAATACAAAAGCCTGCATCACTCGATGATAGGGATCTTTAAAATGGTAAAACTGGTATTCAATTTGGCTGAGCAGACCCGCAACTTAAAGTCTGTTCCGTTGATTTCCCATCCTTCACCCCTTCAGTGTTGTGTCAGTAAGTACATTGAGCGAAAATTCAAACGGTTATTTGATTAAAAAAAAGTGTATGGACCTAAAAATAAGAAATAATAAGCATTCCATTTTTTCTCTTCATACTCAAAGCAGTGCCTTTTAGGGAATAGCTGAAATGCTCTCACAAAGTATAAATGAAAATATATTTTCATTTATACTGGTCATGATCTAAAAAACTTGCAAATAAGTTATACACGATCAAAATCAATCGTTTATGTTGGTTGTGGCTATCTATTAGGGGGAAAGGCTAATGCATACGCATCAACCTAAATTAAAGCAGTCAAAAATACAGCCCATTCTTGCGCCTTCTGTACCTTCAGCTCAATCTATTCCTCAATCACAACCGCTTACCCCACAATCAGATGTAGAAGGACTGGCTGAACATGCAGCTCGGCTAGTGAAGTTTCGGCGAATCGGGTCTAATATGCCCCCAATGGCGCCTCCTCGCCCGATCCTTCATCACCCGATTCAACCCAAATTGACGATTGGAGAACCAGGGGATAAATACGAACAGGAAGCAGATCGCGTCGCCAAGCAGGTTGTTAACCAGCTCCATGCATCCCCATCTCCGATATTAAATGCAGCGCCATTTATACAGCGTCAGACTCCCCTAAACAAGCATGAGATAAAGAGAAAATCGGCCATTCAGCGCGTCCATGATGATCGGGATGTCGCTCCCCATATAGAAGCAAGCATTCATCAAGTGCGTGGTAAGGGCCAACCTCTAGAAAAAGATATTAGAACACCCATGGAACTTGCGTTTGGTGCTAGTTTCGATCGAGTGAGGATACATACTGACAATCGAGCCCACCAACTGAATGAGTTGATTCAAGCTCGAGCATTTACCACTGGGCAAGATTTATTCTTTCGACAAGGCGCGTATCAGCCCCATAGTCATTCTGGGCAGGAGTTATTAGCCCACGAACTCACCCATGTATTGCAACAAAGTGGAAGTGGGGTAAAGTTACACCGTCAGATCGATGTGTTAGACAACCCTGGGATATCTGAACTCAACTCTCAAAGCATCCAAAGAGATGATGAAGAGAAGGAAGAAGACCTCACTTTAGAAGAAGAGCAAGAATGGCTACAGGCAAAATTACAGCGGTCTCATTCCGCCGTAACCCATCAACACCAGCCAACCATTCAACGTCAGCCTCTGATCACTATCCAAAGAGCATGGACCGGAAGACGACAACTCTCAGGTCTTGGCGGTTTAGGTAAACCTTGGGTCTGGCGGAAAAAAGGCAATCTGCTCAATCTAGGTCTGTACCATGAGCATATTTTCTTTGAAGATGGTGGCACTCCTGCGGATATTGGGCATATGGGGAAAGCTGGCCTAGGATCTGATACCAGTCATACTCAAAGTGATTATGCTCGCGTTCGAGAGGGGTTAGATGATGATAATATGCGAGCTGCTGTTGCGCATATTGGTAACCCGGGGGAATATGGTTTACTCTCCAATAACTGTCAAGACTACGTCCAGAGTGTTTTAGACCACTATGACACCTTATAAAAACGAGACTTAATTTCGCGCTCGATTAAACCGCTGTACCTCTAAATGGAGCTACCGTGACCCCACTAACCATAGAAGAATTAGAACGGTGGATGAGCCATTACTTTGAGAATCCACAGCTCAACAAAGTACCGATGGCTATAGAGACTTTTGTTAAGGAAGGATATTTAACCAATGACTCTACGGTAGACTCAGTCATCATCTTTTTATCTTTTATTTTTCGTGCAAACCCGGATCAGGTATCGCTTTGGTTAAAGTCGCTAGAAAATCTATCTGAGCCAGTCATCACCGAGATTGGTAAGGCACTTTGGTTTTCCGATACAGCGGAAGCTCAACAGTCTCTCGACACGATCATTGCAGAAGGAAGTCCAGCGATTAAAGAGTCATTAGAATTTCTGTTACAAGAGTCTCCACCTAACATTGAAGATCTGCCCATTGCATCTCCAGATGTTTTGGATATGTTGTGGGCTGCCTTTGCTGCAACGGGCGAAGAAAAATACGTTACGCGTTTAATATCTGCTCTAGCCTATGTCAACCAAGATGCCGAACCTCACTTATCTAGCATTGGCAATGCAGCTCGATGGTCTCTCCAATCAAATGTAGATAAGTATGAAAGCGTTAAATCTATTTGTACCAATCAA
The DNA here is from genome assembly GCF_028285745.1 of Acaryochloris sp. IP29b_bin.137. Taxonomy (GTDB): domain Bacteria; phylum Cyanobacteriota; class Cyanobacteriia; order Thermosynechococcales; family Thermosynechococcaceae; genus Acaryochloris. The sequence goes on from NZ_JANQOP010000135.1 coordinate 6,374, forward strand.
TTAAACCAACAACCTCAAGAAATATCTTTGATACTCAAAGAGCTATTAGCTGATGTTAATCAGAATCTATGATACACGCTACCTTCAATAGCCAAACTTCTAATGCTTATGGTGGGCTGAATAAAACTTAGGTTGATAAGTCATTCGGTTCGTAAAAATGACTAACCCAATCCCAAGATTTGTCTGCATGCTGAATTGGAGAGACCTAAACTATCCGTCCAGCAGCCCGGCTAACAAGACTGTAGCCATATGGTTAGAAAAAACTTTAACGCCCAAGAAAACAATCCCAAATCCAACTAACTCAATCATCTGGCGTTTTAGGGGGCGAGTTTGAGGGTTAGAGCGGTAATTCTTATTGGTGGGAAGCGTTGTGGTGATAGTCGTAAACATTTCTGCTCCTTGGTCAGTGGATCGGGCGCAACGTAGAAGCAAGAATAGATAAATTCACTCAAGATAAACTCATAACGACTACGTATAAAGTGATTGTAGTCGCAACCATGGAAAGATGCAAGCCACCCGGAGAAACCCTAGACCAGCAATACCAGGATTTCGTTTATCCTGAGTAATGGATGAGTCGTTGTTTTGAGACGCATCACTTTAGAGCGTAAATCATGAAAAGAAGAGCCTTACTGAAGGTAGGAACAATATTAATGGGAACAACGGGGTTTTCAAGCTTTTTGCCTAAATGGTGGTCCGACAAGGCCGTCGCTGCTGAAGAATTCGAAGTAACCAAAACGGAGGACGAGTGGCGTCAAGTCCTAACCTCTCAGCAGTTTCACGTTTTACGAGAGAAAGGAACAGAACGTCCTCGCAGCAGCCCCCTGGATCATGAGTATAGTGAGGGGCTGTATCGTTGTGCTGGGTGTGATTTACCCTTGTTCACTTCAGAGACAAAGTTTAATAGCGGCACGGGCTGGCCGAGTTTTTATGCTCCCATTGAAGGTGCGGTTGCGACTTCAGTGGATTTTGATCTCGTTCTTCCTCGAACCGAGGTTCACTGCCATCGCTGTGGCGGACATCTGGGCCATGTCTTTAACGATGGCCCTCGACCTACCGGAAAACGCTATTGCATGAACGGCGTATCACTCAAATTTATGCCAGGTGAAAAGATTTAAATTGGAGAGAGGTCTCTGCTTCGACAACGCCTTGGTCAAGTAAAAGAGCTACTGATCCGGCACTCGAATATCAATCACACTGGGCTTGAAGTTATACAGTTCGCCATCTAATTCAACGGGCGTGCCGACTTTAATCTGGGTACCGCCAAAAACCGGGCCATTGGCGGTCATTTGGCCTTTCCCTTCTAAGGTGACGATCATATTCACTGAGAACTTTTCTTCTTCTCGAGGGTCTGCAACCGCTTTAACCGAACCATCTGGTTGAGGGGCTGTTGTTGTTCGGGGTAAAAATTCTACGTTCTTAATTTTGACCTTACCCGCGGGCTGGTTGCGAATGAGAAAGTTGGCATTCTCCCCTGGTTTGATCAATGCTTGGGGGTTGCGAGTTTTGAGTCCGAGGACTAACACATCCACTTCAGCGTTGGCATCTGAACTGGCAAGGGTGCCGGAAGGACCTGGAACAAGGAAAATCCCGGCCAGGACAAACAATACAATTAAGATAGCTCCTGCATCTAAGAGGTTGACCTTGCCGAATAAGCGTCCCTTAGAGTCCAATATAGCCATGAGAGAAAATGTCCTAGAGGTCTGTAAGTGAAAGAATAGCTGGAAATAGGTTTTGCTATTTTTGATGCTGCCAGACTATCACGACTTTTCGACTGAAGATACTGTAGGGTTCAAACTGAGCGGTTAAGGATGACGTTTTATGTCCTAGCCAGGAAGCCTTAACATAACTTAGTTGAGATTGTTATAGATAATCCCTTACTAAAGAAAAAGCAGGTAGCCCTATCTGGAGAAAGGGTATGATCGACCTAGACGAAAATGTTTTTAGGAGAGTTCTTTCCTGTTTTTTGGGATAGAATTCGTCATTCTGACACTTTCTCCAGTCCATTTTCGATAGAACCAGTGTTCTCAGTTGGTGTTGATGAGATAACAATAGTCAGCGGTAGGGGGTTAATCTATGGGTGTTACACACAGTGAAAATCACAATGTTTCAGGGTTTACGGAGGATGACGTCGCCCAACTAGCCAAACGATTGGAAGAGGACGATTATGAAACCCCCTTTGCGGCTTTGGAGGACTGGCATTTGTTGCGATCGCTCGCCTTCCAGCGTCCCGAGCTTACTGAGTCTTACCTATACCTATTAGATCTAGAAGCATTCGACGAATCCTAAGACCAGTCCTACTTGTGAGCCGATAGCGACCTAGTGTCTTCCCGTATCGTAGTTGGTATCGGCGGCGGTATCGCCGCCTATAAAGTCTGTGCAGTCATCTCAGCATTGGTAAAATCTGGTGCTGAAGTTAAGGCAATCCTAACCCCTGCTGCCCAAGAATTTATCACTCCTCTAACCATCACCACCCTTTGCCGACAGCCTGTTTATCAGGATGCCAGCCTCTGGCACCCCCACCATACTCGTCCGCTGCACATTGAGTTAGGTGAATGGGCTGATTTGTTGGTTTTAGCCCCTTTAACTGCAAACACGTTAGCCAAGCTGGCAATGGGATTAGCCGACAACCTATTGACCAATACCGTCTTGGCCTCCACCGTTCCCATCTTGGTTGCCCCCGCCATGAACACCACTATGTGGCGACAGCCTGTGGTTCAGCGCAACTGGCATCAACTGCTAGAAGATCTGCGGTATCACCCGCTGGGGCCTGCTGCTGGGATGCTAGCCTGCGACACCGTGGGTGAAGGCCGGATGGCTGAACCTGCGGATCTGTTGACCTATATTGACTCTCTGTTAATGACAAAAGGGAAACGCGATCTAAGCGGCAAGCACGTCCTCATCAGTGCAGGGGGAACCCGTGAACATCTCGATCCAGTGCGATTTATTGGCAATCCATCTTCGGGGAAAATGGGTCAGGCTTTGGCTTTAGCTGCTTGGTCTAGAGGGGCCGAGGTTCAGTTGGTTCATGGCCCCCTAGCAACTCCTTTACCCCGTACGCCCCAACTAGAAACCCTTGCTGTGACGAGTGCGGAAGATATGCGTGCTGCGGTACTGGAAGTCTTCCCCACAGCTGATTGGACGATTATGGCTGCGGCCGTTGGCGATGTAAAACCAGCGCACTACTATGCTGAAAAGCAACCTAAAAAATCTTTACCTGCAGACTTACCCCTCAAACCGATTCCAGATATTCTGGCTGAACTCGGCCAGCAGAAACGTCCCCATCAGAAATTGATTGGCTTTGCGGCTCAGACAGGAGATATAATCACGCCTGCCCAAGCAAAGCTGGAACGCAAACGGTTGGATGCTATTGTTGCCAATCCGATTGATCAGCCCCAGAGTGGTTTTGGTAGCGATCAGAACCAAGCCGTTTTTATGGATGTTGCGGGGCATCAGGTGCCCATTCCTCAATGCAGCAAACTGCATATGGCTCATCATGTGTTAGATCTCATTCGTGATCTTGCCTAATCGCCAACACATCTATGCCCATGATCATCTGTGGTTGGAACGAATCTATCAGCCCTGAGTAGCCAAGTTCTCTAAAATTGCGATGGTGCCCCCAAACTTTGCCTTTATTGTGGTTAAGTAGGTTGGAATATTTCTTCAAGCTTCCTAACTCATTGAATGGACTTCTTTCTTTTATCAGATAGAGATGCAAGTTCTGCCATTCGACTACGAGATCTCAAAAAGTTACTCACTTCATCTATTGCTTCGCATAATTGATGGACCACTCCAAATTTACCAAATCTTAAGGTTAGGTGATATCTATGTTTGACGGGTCTGTGACTTTGCTCAATGGAATTCTCAGTGCAGGGACAAACCTCATGCTCCACGTCCCCACCCAACTCTTCTTCAATTGCCTGAGGGTAGGACGTTAAGCCATCGGTCGCGATCATCATGTAGCTCAATATCCTGAGCAAAGAAGGCTTTAGTCTCTTCCATATCTCAGGTTTTACTCGACCTGCCTTGAACTTTATTGATACGTCGTTTTCCCATGTAATGGTTGGGATAGTGACCTAAAAATATTCATACTCCCAAGAATCTTTAATTGTGTGAGACTTACTTAACTATCCTTCTTAAGCCTCCGGTTTGACCGGAGGACTCGTAAGGTTTAACCTTCCCTGCGGTCATAGTCCTATCCCAAAACTTCGGGAGTTGCTA
>NZ_JANQOP010000148.1 GCF_028285745.1 Acaryochloris sp. IP29b_bin.137
TGCAACTGAAACCCCATAAACGACTCAATTACCAGAGAGGCATGAGGGCGCTATCACTGATTCAGAACACATTGTGAAACCCTTGTCATCCCCAAAGACCCAAAACATAAGGCGTTAGTGCGTAAGGAGCTCTCATCTATAGCAACCTCAATCTAGTAAATAGCTTTGCTCTTAAGCCTGAAAGCTTGGCAAGTCGTTTTGGAATAAACCATTGATATGGGTGGCGATTCAGGGGTTTAGTCAATAGGGCCGGACTCACGGGGTTGAAGGTTCTTGGGTCTTTGATAGGGACCCATCCCCTGGCTTAGACTTCATTTGAGTGCCTGCAGATTTGCGACGACGAGGCGGGGTCCGATCCGTAATAGGTGATCGTCGGAATAGTTCAGGGACAGGAACTAGCGTTTCTCCCCCAGAATTTTGCAGCAGCATATCAGCCGTTTTTCCCTTCAGAATATCCATCAGCTGATGAAGAAGCTGATTAGGATTATCGTGGGGTTTCATCGTGAATAATTGACGATTACTGGTGCAGGCGTCATTTTCTTGGGCTAGGGCGCATACAATTGGATAGCCTTTGACATAACCCGTCGTTAGATATTTTAGTTGTCCCGCATCATAAAACTGCTGAAACTTGGGGGTCACCGTTGCGCATCTTTTCTGGGGGTTCCAACCAAACCGAGAGAAAAATTCTGACTTCCAACCAATAATGCGAATATTGCCTTGGCGTTGGGGAATCCAAACGAGGGTGGCCGGAATCTTAGAGCCACTCGCCGGGTCATAGACCTCTTTGCAAAAAAAGGTTACTTGATCAGGAGAAGCGGATTGCGCTTGAGAAGGAGGAGTTTGTCCCCACACCGGCAGACTGCTCAAAGAGAATGTGGCCGCTATTGCACTGGTTAAGCCCCATCGCCAGAGGTGATGCGTCATAAGTTGGTCTCTCCTTGAATTTGGTGAGCGGGTTAGCTTCACTTCCTTATCGTTACGTGATGGTCTGGTATGCACGGGGCAGGAATAAAATCGCCAGTCCCCCGACAGCGGCGGTCCCACAGGCGATTCCTGTTGGCACAATAGGTATCCATAGGCCGCTCCCATAGAACAACGCCATGCATATTCCCCCCAAACTAATGAATATGCTGCTAATTATGGCCCATTTTATCCTGCCGGAAGATAAAGTTAAAACGCTAACACCCCCCGCAATTGCCCAAATGGCGATCCAGAGCGTTTCCATCCAGGTGGGCCAAAATAGGATGGATGAGCGACCGTCTAACATCGTGCTGAGAAGCTGGCTGATGGCATGGGCATGCAAATAGACGCCTGGAACCATCGCCTCGGCAGTGGGGCTTAAGGGAGTGAGGAAATCATCTGCTCCCGGTTCCGTCACGCCAATCAAAATAATCTTGCCCCGCACAGATTCCCCATTAAACGTAGGCGAGAGGACCTGCCTCAAAGACTTTTGTGAGGCAATTTTAGTCACTGCTCCTCGGGGAGTATCTGATAGCCGCCGATAGTGGAGCATCACTTGGCGACCTGCCAGCGCTTCGCCCTGTTGGTTGCGGTAGGGTCCAGTGCTTTGATGGAGCCAATCCCCCAACTGAGCATCCCCAACGCTCACTTCCAAGTCACCTCGCTGGAGGTTTTGACAGTTGAAGTCTTTATTTTGGGACTGTAAATATTGCTTGGCAATCAACAAGCCAAAGCTAAAGGCATAGTCTTCCAACTGGCACGGATCGGAAGAAGATGGAGCCTGAGTTGCCTGAATAGTGGCAGGAGATAGGCACGGTGATGTTTGATCAAAACTGGCTTGGTAGAGATAACGTCGAACAATATCCTCATCCGGGTTGGTCCCATAATCCAAGGGGACATCGCTAAAGCCAATTTGATTTAAGGACACTTCTGGCGGTGGGGCGACGCCTGGAAATTCTTCTTTTGGGCGACTGGGCGTGCAAATGCCGATGAAATTTTTTGTTTGACGGAGCTGAGCGGCTAAAGGGGGATAATCTGCTGAGGCAGGAATCGGTCGGAGAATATCTAGACCGATAACGCTGGGTTGGTAGGTCTGCAGTTTAGCCAACAATTGTGAAAGAGCCTGTCCTGAAAGGGAGCGACGTTGGCTTGTTCCTGGAATGAGAGTCCGCACCATGCCCTGCTGATCCTGAAACTGCATATCTTGTTGATCAATGGTAATGATTAAGAACCGCTCATCCCATTTCTCTTTGGGCTTGAATCGAAGCATCAGGTCATAGGTTTGCAGCTCAACGGACTCCAACAGTCCCATCTCACGAATCCCAATTACCCCTGCTGCGACTATTAGACTGATGCCTAGGGTTATGCCTAGGCGAGAACGTTTTGATGGAGATTGTCTTGGCTGTAAGGTTTGCCAGGTCGGTGGATCTTCCGTGGGGTTGGGACAAACCACAGGTAACCAACTGGCGCAGGGATAGGTTTTCTCCCAGTCATCGTGCAAAATTCGCTGGGCCTGTTGTACTGATGAATAGAGAGATTGATTTTGAGTAAAGGCGTCTAGAAAGGCTTGCAAAAACTTGGGAGAGATGGCGTCTGGGAGCTTTTCTCGCATAAACACCAGATGAGGCAGGGCAATATTTTTTTCGTCTGCCAGTTGATGGGCTAAGCCGATACCGTCACAGGAGTTAAAGATGGCCAGACGTAACCCTTTGGCGGCTGCTTCCCGGAGGGCAAAGCGAAAATCAGGAATGGCGAGCTGCTCCGTTTTATTGAGCTGAATGGCGAACCGTTTACCATCTTCTGAACTGGCACTATGACCACTAAAAAAGAGGATGTCCCAGCGGTCTTGTCGCAGAAGATGATTGAGCTGTTGCGGAGTAGGAGCGTGTTGCCAGACAATTTCGGCCCCGGCTTGACCGGCGATCTGATCCAGTAAATGCTGGTCCTCTTCTAGGTGTTGTAAATCTGTAGCGTGGCCCAGGATCGCTAAGATGCGAATTTTTCCAGCATGGCGAGTGGGTCTAGGAATCGTGGTGTACTGATTTAAGGCCAAGGCGACGGTGGCTTCGGTCTTTTCTACCAAAGACCATCTTTCCCAGGGCAGTCGCTGTAGCCATACATTGTCGGTCTGTATCCATAGGCAAGCCTGTTGTCCAGTCATAAGAAGGGCTTGACGAATCTCTTCAAGATCATCGGTATTGAGCCACTGGTTGAGATGTGTTTCAACCTGGGAGGCAGTGGTGTGGCAAGCTGCGATCGCATCTTCTCGATCTGAGCTATGGGTAATTTGGTCCGGGTCGCTATGCGTCAAGGCCCGAAACAAACTTTCTAGACTGGCGTACCGCTGCTGCCATTGGCGATAGATGGCTAACAGAGTAGGATTCCCCGGCAACCTGCCTCGAACAACTGTTTGGGGAAGCGCTTGCAAATGTTCACGAATTTCGAGTTTGACGCGAAATCCAGTGTCGAAATCACCATCAATTTCCAGAATCAACAATTTTGTCATAGGCCTTATGTCTATTCGTTCTGGAATGAGCAGTCGTGACCCAAGACAGATAGGGCTATCAAAAACTGACCCCTATTTTATCCTCGGCGTTGGAGCTTAAACCTGAAAATCTTCGGTAACGGAGGCTGTCCCCAAACTGACTTGTATGGTGAAGCGATCGCCCGTTGCTGCATCAAAACGATACTGAATAAATTCATCATCGCTGCGGCTGGTGACTTCCTTAAAAATTTCTCCCGTCCCCGTCAGAATCCGCAGGTGTAAATTGGCAGGTAAGGTTAAACGTTCACCCGTGGGATACACACTGGCCTGTAGGCTCATCCCGGTCTCCGTGGTAGAAATGGTCATCATCAGGGACACCTGGCATCCAGATAGTTCGACCCCCAAGTCAATCAGTTTGGCGCGTTTGATTTGGGTATCCATAAACGCCCCAACAAGCTGAGGCGCAATTAGCTCATTGATGGCTTGCCATCCTTGCTCAAACCGATGGTTTAACCATTGACTGAGTTGAATTGTCTGGGGAATAGAAGACGGTTGTTGGTGTTGGGAGAGTGCGATCGCATGTTGTCGCCATTGCTCATTCCCTAAAATGCTGGCCCAGGTATTAAACCCAATTTGCCGAGCTGCAAAGGGCATTGGGGAGGCACGCAAGATATCCCAGGCTTGAGTCAACTCATCTAAACTAGGTGCGGTTAAGGCAGCCACTTCGCCCCGCAGTTGGGTCTCAGGGAAATACTTAGGCTGTAACCACAACATATTTAACGTTTCTGTTAATAGATCTCGCTCCAGGATATAGGTGCGATTTCTAGCAATAAACTGACCTTGCTCTTTGAGGCGTTGATGAGGGGTGATTCCCCACAATCGCAATATCCTATCCTCAAGATCCACCTGTACCGCTAGAAAATAATCCGGTGCTAAGTCAGGGCTATCAACCCATTCTTGAGCCACTTGTATTCCATCTAAATCCCAATCGGTACTGGGCAAGCAGACTAAGCGCACTGATTTGGACTCTATCTCGAAGCCGTTCATCCCCAATTGCCAAAGATCGTGTTGAACCGCAGGTATATAGGCGGTAGGGAAATAGCTTTGTAGATAGGGTAGAACCACCGCCTTACAGATTTGATTGAGTCTGAGTAGGCTATCCATCTGAAGAGGCACGAAGCTTGTGATTCCAATTAACAGCGTTTCAGGAATCTCCAACCACACATGTTCAGGTGTCAATTCGTAGGAACTCATGGTTTCCCTTCTTTGTTCCCAAGCTCGGTTTGACAAATAGACCATAGCCAATGGCTCACTGCTTCATTAATAGCCTCTACATCGTTGACTTGCAGTGACATATGCAGATGGTCCTGGGACCATGCCAAAAATCGATCGACCAAAATGGTCTTTACCTTATTGAGGGTCCGCGACACGGTTGATTGGTTAATGCCAAGCTGCTGGCTAATCGCCTTTTGCTCTTGTCCTTGGCCGTAGTAGAGTGCCACAATCGTTCTGTAATGAGCATTTAAGCGATATTCCTTGATGTCTAAGTTTTGCCACTCAGCCTTTAACCAGGTCAGAATTTGGCTATGTATAGCGCCATAATCGTTAGGTGAATCCACCTCAGCCCCACTAGAATCCAAAGTAGGAATCACATCCATTAGCTCTTGAGAGCCATCTGAAGAAAGGGCTTGGTTAATCGAGATATCTGCTGGCGCAATATAGCGAAATACGGCTTGTCCGCAAGTGTCCACCCATTTCTGTATATAGTCAACGTCTTGAGGATGGGGCATGACCAAGTTGTAATCTGCCGTAATTTGAGACCAAATTTCTGCGGGTGGTGGTTGAATCTTGCCTTCCTGCTTAATTTTGACAGGTTGATAGCGTTCGACATAACATTCCCAAGCCTGCAAATGGCACTCTAAGAGCGTGTCTGTTAGTCCCATAGAAACTAGGGCTTTGCGCATCCGAGTTGGGCTGGAATGGAGGAGCAAACTCCACCGGGTATGACCATAGCTTTTGTCCTGACGCCTTAGTTCGTCTAGGATTCGCCATTTCAGAAAGAAGCTGGCGTAGGCCGCCAAATTAGGGTTGAGAACGGGATTGAAGTTCGATAGTAACTTCTGAAAACACAACACCCCTTGGCTAAATAAATCCGCCAGGCTCAGATTCTTATGGTTTTGATAGGTGGACCATAGTTGGGCCGTGACTCGATAACAAGGCTCTTGTAAATAGGCATAGAGATGATCTCTACTGAGCGTGATGGCTTCGGATTGCTGCCAATGTTGATACCAGTAAGCAACCCAATATTGACTAGAACCTTGGTGATCGCTGTGAAGCTGTTGAGCCATATGACGTTGTAATCGAGCATCAGTCTCCCATTTTTGAAACCGATCCTCTCGCCACCGGATAAAGGTTGAAAATTGATCGATCAAGCTCTCGCGCTTATCCATAAGCGTTGGGCATGTGAAAGAGAAATTCATACCTCATCACTATCGTTGAATCCGAGTCTTAATATGCAGAAGTTAACAATACGACTTGGAAGGCTAATGCTTTTAGGGTCTAACCAGTAAGTTTAAGCAGGCACCTGCACCGCCACTTGTTCTACTGATTGCCCTTGCTCTAGGAGACTGTGCGTCAATGTCAGGACTCGCAATATCGCTCGCACATGTGGGTATTGAGCTATTAACCAACGGTACGCACAAATGCCTGGCAATCAGAATCGGAAAGATATAATGGCAGCAGGATTAAGGATGCTTGACCATGACACCCTTAGCGCAATCACTCTCTTCGAGTAAGCAAGAACAGATCTTTCCGCTGGAAAATGGCGATCGCTTAACGCGGCCAGAATTTGAACGTCGCTACCATGCCATGCCTCATCAGAAAAAGGCTGAATTAATTGAAGGAGTTGTGTATTTGCCCTCACCTCTGCGATTTGAACCCCATGCTGAACCCCACGGCAACCTTATGACATGGCTGGGACTATATAAGGCAATGACGCCTGGTGTGAGAATGGGGGACAATCCCACCGTACGGCTAGATCTAGATAATGAACCGCAACCTGATGCAGTGTTGCTGATTGATGCATTAGCTGGAGGCCAATGTCAGCTCGGTGAGGATGGCTATCTAGAGGGTGCTCCTGAATTAGTAGCGGAAGTAGCGGCAAGTACTGCCGCTTATGATTCATACGACAAAAAGGTGGTCTATCGGCGCAATGGGGTGCAGAAATATATCGTCTGGCAGGTCTTAGATCAGAAGCTAGATTGGTTTAGCCTGCAGGGGGGTAAATATGTACCGCTACAGCAAACGAGACAGATGTGATTCATTCTCAAGTGTTTCCAGGATTATGGTTGGCCGTTCCTGCCTTGCTGGCTGGGGAGATGGCGCAGGTCCTATCAGTGGAGCAAAAAGGGTTGGACACCGTTGATCACCGGGCATTTGTTGACGCCCTCACCATAAAACTTCAGGGTTCATAGGGAGCGAAACCATGAGTCGTTTGGAAGGCTGAAGGAGCCAGTGCTGCCTTCCGAGAAAATGCCTATGCCTAGAATTCAAACGTCAATCCAATCCCAAAATTAATGCCCGGTTGGGTAATGCGAGCCCGCCGCTGACCAAACGTAGGCTCGGTGGTGGTGTTGTTTGTTTCATTATTGAGCCTACGGGCATCCGCATAGCGCACATACTCTGCATCAAATAGGTTGTAAATGCCGCCTCGGAGGCTGAGGTTCGGGGTAACTTTGACAAAACCCGTCAAGTCAACCACTGCAAACCCTCCTGGAATAAAATCTTCAGGCTCAGAATCTACACGAGCAGTGCCCACAAAAGTGCCAATTAACTCCGCTCCCCATTGATCTTCTGGAGCTCGATACCCCAATCCCACAACAGCTTCAAAGGGATTTACGGTTTCCAAAGGCTGATTATTTTGATCATCATCGCCAATAATCCAGGCTAAACCTCCGAAGATGCGGAATCCATGAGGTTCAGAGCTGAACCGATATTCCCCTTGGGCTTCAATTCCATAAATACGGACCTGCTCCAGATTTTGGGACTGGAACACCTGCACACAGCCTGACGTAAAGGGCGGGAAACATCCTGCAGGTTCTGTGCCTGCGGTACTGCCTTCCGCAGCCCCAAAGATAAAATTGTCATAGATGCTGTAGAACCCAGTAATGCCAAAGGTCCCCCGTGGAAAGGCTCCTTTAACCCCTAACTCAAAGGTATGACTGGTTTCCGGCTCTAAATTCGGATTAGAAATCGTGCGATATCCGCCTTCAGGATTAGAAAAGCCACTATTGATTTCAATGTAGTTGGGTCCCCGAAACCCCCGAGCATATCGACCGACTAAGGCAATTTCTGGAGTGACCTTGTAGACCAAGCCTAAACTAGGAGAAAGGGCTGAATCATTTAAGTCAGTCGCCTCAGCACCAGGATTATTGAAGAAGAGGGCATCGGGTTGGGTTGTCAGACTGTAGTAGTCAAAGCGCAGTCCCGGAATAACCGTAAATCGGCCTTCGCCAAATTCAATCTCATCTTGTAAATAAACTCCGATACGCAGGGTGTCGGAATCAGGAAAGTCTTTGATCGGGAACGCATCAGGTCCAACTCGGTTGGAGACGGCACCCGTATCTAAGTTAATGCGTTGTCCATCTCGAATCCGCTGGTTAAAGGTGCTGGAAATATCTAATCCATAGGTGAGTTTGTGGGCAACGCTGCCTGTGCGAAAATCACTCCGCAACTGGATATCGCCACCGATAATGTCTTCAACGAACAGGTTATTTAACTCCCGAAACCGTCGGGCTGGGGGCGGGGTAAAGGGCGGTGGCACAAAGGGATTGGAAAAAATTTCATTTCTAGTGCGGGTTTCTTGGTAATCCGATTCCTGATAGTAGAACAGGACTCGACCAAATTGTAAGAAACTCTCACTTTCGGGATTATCAAATTTGTAGGCGATACTAAAACGCGATCGCGTCGTTTCCGTATCGGTATCATCGCTCAGAATCGTGATGCCAGGGAAGGCTAAGGGGAGGTTAAGATTATCGACTGCCGTATCGAAGTCACCGGCTTCGTTAAAATATTCACCCGTAAGCAGAACGGTATTATAGTCATTGATCTTAAATTCCAGCTTGCCCAACACATTATTGGTCACCCCGAAAAACGGATCTTCAAATCGATCCTCGGCATTATTATCCCGCTCAGTATTTTCGCGATGGGTAAAGCGCACTAAACCAGACAGATTGTCTGTGGCCCGAAAGGCAACGGTTCCTGTACCCGAGAACCCGGAATTTGAACTGCGAAACTGGGTAGACCCGCTAATGTAGTAATCGCGATCCGTTAATGCCAAGAGATCACTGGGGTCTGGGGTGAGGTAGCTGACCACCCCCCCTAAGGCATCACTTCCGTAGAGGGCAGAGGCGGGGCCTCGAATAATTTCCGTGGTCTGCACCGAACCCACATCGACAAAATCGCGCCCTAAAATCGAACTGCCAAATTCAAAAAAGGTAGGGAGTCGAATCCCATCCACCTGCAGCAAAATTCGGTTGCGTTCTAATCCGCGAATATTGTAATCCGTTGCCCCATAGGTCTCATCTTCATTGACGCTGACCCCTGGCTCATAGCGGATTAAATCCCGAATATCTTGTCCTAACTGACGCTGTAACTCCTCCGCTTTGATCACAGTGACATTAGCCGGAGAGAGTTGAACGGCCCGTGGCGTCCGCGTGCCAGTCACCGTAATTTCCAGCTCTACTTCTTCATCCACAGTGTCAGTCGGCGCTGCCTCCTCTTCTGCAGCAGGGGGATCGGCTTCATCAGGACCCTCTTGAGATAAAAGTTGGGCCTCTGATATGGGCAGATCTATTTCTGTAATGTCAGGAATACCCTCAGCCGTAATAACCATTGGGACGGGTGGTTCTACTCCAGTCGTGACATCAGCAGTGACATCCAGGGGACAGTCATCTGAGGTTAACAAACAGCGTTCTTGATTTGACTGTTTTGTTCTGTCTAACGGTTTATCTTCAACTTGGGACAAGGCTGGCTGAGCATTAAGCATACCAGCACCTGTAAGGAGTAAGGCTAGAGAGAAAGCTGAGGCATGAAATCGAGTCATAGTCATCCAAGGAGGTTAAGAGATAGCAGATTTAAACCTTTTGAGAGGGGAAAACGTTACCTTTAAAGGCAAAGCTTGAATCCAAGCGCCCATAGGTATCTCAGTTCCAGGGAAAAAGAGATGTCCGCCCGCACGTGCCATTTTCTGAGAGAGGAATATTATGTCTACTGCTGTGGTTCAAACTTTCGGCCAGATAGCTGACAACCCAGTCTTGCTGGATCGGTCTGCCACTGAGCCGATTTGCGAGGGTATGAATACTGCCCTGGCTAGTTTTCAGGCGTTGTATTTGCAATATCAAAAGCATCATTTTGTCGTCGAAGGGGCTGAGTTTTATCAGCTCCACAACTTTTTTCAAGAGTGTGGGGATGCCACCAAAAGCCATGTTCATGATCTTGGCGAACGTCTAAATGGTTTAGGAGGCGTGCCCGCCGCTAGTTTCAGCAAGCTAGCTGAGCTATGTTGTTTTGAACCCGAAGCAGATGGTGTGTATGACTGTCGAACCATGGTGGAGCATGACCTAGCCGCTGAACAGGCTGTGATCAAACTGCTTCGTAGCCAAGCTTCCCAGGCAGAAAGTCTCGGGGATCGCGGCACCCGCTATCTGTATGAGCAGATGCTGCTAGAGACAGAAGAGCGAGCCTATCATTTGGCCCATTTTTTGGCCTCAGACACGCTGGTTGTGGCGTGATCTGGTAGTCGTCATGGTTTCTTTGTGGCGGCAATGGCTAGCTTCGCGCCTTCAATTTCTCGAATGCGGTCCATCACCGTCACAACGCGGCCATGCCCCACTTGCTCATCCGCATGGATAACCACTACGACCTTCTCAGTGGTTTCCGTTAAGTCTTGAACTTCTGTTGCTAAAGCATCCAGCTGGATCGGTTCTCGGTTGAGCGCTAAATCCCCCGTCTCACCAATGGTGACCGTCACCTTGGTTGATAGCTGTGGTTTTACTGTTTTTGCCTGAGGCAAATTGACAGGTAAGGCATCACTGCGGTTGAGGAATAATGTAGCAATGATAAAAAAGGACAGAATTGCAAAAATAACATCAATCATCGGCACAATATTGATTTGAGCCGATGGACTGGGATCATCGGGTAAGCGCATGATTCACCCTGCCTCGTTCATAGCGGTGACGATACAGCAACTCCAACTGCCCCCCATGCTCTTGAATAAAAGCCAACTGGCGCTGGTATAAACTGCGAAATGCATTGGCAAAAATCAGCGTCGAAATCGCCACAATCAACCCCGTCGCTGTTGAGATTAATGCCGTACTAATCCCCCCCGTTACCCCTGCTGTTTCACTACCCCCGATATTGCCCATATCTAGTGAAGAGAAGGAGTTGATCAGGCCCAATACCGTCCCTAATAGGCCGAGTAAAGGGGAAATACTAATAATGGTGTCAAACACTGTGGTAAACCGCTTTAACGTTGGTAGCTCAGCTTGGGCCTCACTCTCCAACGCCAAACGGAATTCATCCGGTGTGGGCTCCTCTAACGATAGAGCTGCTAAGAAAATGCGCGCGATGGGATACTTCGCCTGCTCCTGCACATACCCCAACGCATCATAAACATTATCAAGCCGATAGAGCTGCAGCGTCCGCTTAACGATTCGCAGTTGATTGCGATTCAGCCTGGCCCAAAAGATCAATCGCTCAATCACCAGAGCCATGGCAATTAGTGAAAATACCATGAGAGGAAGCATTACAATTCCCCCCGCCGTAATGATTTGGCCAAATTGCATGTATGTATACCACTCCATACTGCGATAGGGAAGACCGATTGCTGTGACCGAAACCTGCACTGGCTCTAAGACGCGCTAATCCTGTGAAGACCCACAACTAGAGACACTGACACAGCAATCACCCATGCTGAACCTAAGCCATCTAGTTCATTAGAGATGTCGGCACAATCAGCCATAGATGAGACCGTATCTTTAATGATATCAATTGTCAAGTAAGTTAAGAATAAGTCGAGTCATAAATAGAAATTCCTTAATGATGGGATAAAGAAGTAAATCACTTATATTTCCCTGAAAATACTGTTTTTAGGAGGCTCTGTAAATTTTATTTACCTTGATAAAGTTCATGGATAACTTTCATTTACTAAGAATATTGTGTATCGTTTAAACCGATCTATTCTCATTTATCCGCATGAGTCTCAATCCGTTCTCTAGCACTCATAAAGAGAACGAAGAGCGCTTTGTCCGCACCGTTCTGGCATGTACTTTGCCAGGGTCCCTAGTGTTGCACTCTTTGTTTTTCGGAATTAGTGTC
Source organism: Acaryochloris sp. IP29b_bin.137 (assembly GCF_028285745.1). Taxonomy (GTDB): domain Bacteria; phylum Cyanobacteriota; class Cyanobacteriia; order Thermosynechococcales; family Thermosynechococcaceae; genus Acaryochloris. The sequence goes on from NZ_JANQOP010000148.1 coordinate 11,822, forward strand.
GGTTTACCCTCCTCTGAAGAAATTGATCTAGCCGAGGACGATGCCATTGAAATTGCAGTCGTAGATGCGCCAGAAGAAGAACTTGAAGAAGAAGACCCGATTTTGGAGGAGCTAGAACCTGAACCTTTGGAAGAGCTGGAAGACCCAGATGCTGCTGAGCTAGTAGAGGATGTGCCGGAGCCTGTGGCATTGAATTCAGTGCCAGAACCGCCGCTTCCAGAGTCAGAAGAACTCCCAGAGCCACTGCAAGAACCCGAACCTCCTGAAGAACCTGAGCCATCTGAAACGCCAACAGAAGAACCAGAAACCAGTGAAACAACAGAGGAATCGCCTTCCACCGCCGAAACGACTGAACAGCCGGAGCCAACGTCCTCTACTTCGGAAGATGATGCTCCGTCTGATGCATCTGTAAAGACTGGAGAAGATAAACCTGCCGAGCCTGGCTCGTCAACGGAGAAAACAGCAACAAAGTCGCCCTCTACAAAGTCAGGAACTTCAAAAGGCAAGATATCCAAGGGCAAAACGTCTCGGCCTAAGCCCAGACGAGGAAAAGCCAAACCGTCTAAGGGGCCGAAAAAAACAGCGGTGAATACTCAACCCAAAGCCCCTATCAAGCCCAAAAAGGTCAAGAAAAAAGGGCGCTCGAGAAAACTGGGCATTGGGTATAAAAAAGACGCGAAATCGAAGACGACCGCTGGGTTATCAGAGCGGTTTATTCCAGTTCTCAAGGATGGCAAGGTGGTGGATCTACAGCTTGAGCGATCGACAGGCGATCCTGAATTGGATAAGGCGATTGAGAAGGATAAGAAGAAATTCCTTAAACAGGTTAAGAAACAGCTGAAGTCTGTGCCAGAAGAAAGGCGGAGTAAACCCATTAAAATTCGGTTTGAAGCGAATGATTTGACGGCAAAAGAGCGAGAACAAGCTCGTAAAAATCGAGCTTTATCCCAGCAGCGGGCTCAAGAGCGAGCAGCCGCTAAAGCTCGTCGAGCAAGGCAGCAGACTCCAGCTCCGGCAGCAGCGCCCGCTCCAGTTGCTGATCCGGCTCCTGTTAGACCAGCAGATACACCAGTGAGTGCTCCGAGTACTCCATTTCCGGCAGCAACTCCGGCTCCAAGCTCGACTCCGGCTCCGGCCCCAGCTCCAGTAACCGCTCCAGTTGCTGATCCGGCTCCAGTGCGCTCTCCGACACCCGCTTCAGCTCCAGTAACCGCTCCAGTTGCTGCACCAGCCCCAGCTCCAGTACCCGCTCCGGCTCCAGTACCCACTCCGGTCCCAGTTCCGGCTTACATACCGCCCGCTCCGGCTCCGGCCCCAGTTCCGGCTTATGTGCCACCCGCCCCGACTCCAGCTTATGTACCACCCGCTCCGGTTCCACCACCACCTGCTCCAGCTGCTCCGCCTCCTTTAGAGTAAAGAGATAAGAGCTTACCTTATGTTCAATTCACCCTCAACGTTTTAGGCGGACTCGAAAGTTGTGCAACGTGTTTCATTGATGGGCATCTTAGGTGCCGGACTCGCCATTACAATTTTGCTGTCCTTAGGACAAGGCTCTGTGGATATGGGCCTGCAAGAAGTCTGGCAAGCCCTGTGGCACCAGGGACCTGAACTGAATCAAACCATCCTATGGGAACTGAGATTGCCTCGCATTGCCGCTGCGCTATTGGTTGGGTCTGCCTTGGGAATGTCGGGTGCTTTATTGCAAGGAATGTTACGAAACGGGCTGGCCGATCCGTTTATCCTAGGGATTTCGGCAGGGGCTGGTTTGGTTGCGATCGCACTTCTGACACTCAATATATTCTTAAGCTGGTTGCCCGTTGCCGCCTGGGTTGGGGCCGTTTTGACTTCGGCCTTAGTCTACCGTTTGGGCCATACTGCCAACGGTATCGCGGTGGAACGTTTGGTGTTAGGTGGGGTTGCAGTTAGCTCTTTATTAGGTGCAATACAAACCACCTTACTCTTGTTGTCCGATGATGGTCGGATCCAAGCCGCCCTCAATTGGCTGATTGGTAGTTTGAATGGACGAGGCTGGACAGAAGTGGTGAATGCCGGCCCCTACATTGGTGGTGCGCTAATAGCAGGCTGTTTGCTGTCTCGGAATATCAATATCCTCAACTTGGGAGATGAATTAGCGGTGGGCTTGGGGGTATCGTTGACGCGATCGCGCCTCTTAATCGGTGGGATAGCCGCTCTATTAGCTGCTAGTGCCGTGAGCATGGCGGGTTTAATTGGCTTTGTCGGTTTAGTCGTCCCCCATGGTGTTCGCCTCATAGTCGGCACGGACTATCGCTGGGTCGTCCCTTTGTCTGCTCTTGGCGGAGCCTGGGTGTTGATTTTAGCCGATCTGCTGGCTCGGTTAGGCTCCGTTGAACTGCCTGTAGGTGCAGTCACTGCTCTTTTAGGTTCTCCTCTGTTTATCTGGCTGCTATATCGTCGTATGTCTCCGCTAGGAGTATGACTATGCTCCTAGACCTTCAACAGATTAGCGGTGGGTATGACCAAACCAACATTGTTGAAGATGTTGCGTTTACCCTGCAGGAGGGCGAGTGGCTGAGTTTACTGGGGGCGAATGGCTCCGGGAAATCGACCTTATTAAAACTGATTAGCCGCATGTTGCCCCTGCAAGCAGGCACAATTCTCCTGGATGGCAAAGCGATTCAACAGCAATCAACCCAAGCCGTCGCCCAACAGATGGCCGTCTTGCCCCAGCACCAAACCCTCCCAGCGGGGCTAACTGTCCACCAACTGGTCTGCTTAGGCCGGACCCCCTATCAATCCTGGTGGCAATGGTCCCTGACACCCACAGATCATGAGCACATCAAACGAGCTTTGGCTCAAACGGGGATGTTGTCATTTCGCAACCGCCCCCTGGAAAACTTGTCAGGCGGCGAACGCCAGCGAGCCTTTTTGGCCTTGGCTTTAGCCCAAAACCCCAAAGTCCTGCTGCTGGATGAGCCCACGACTTTTTTAGATTTACACCATCAGCTCGAATTGCTGGAGCTTCTGAAATCCCTCAATCAAGACCGGGGACTGACGATTCTGACCGTTCTCCATGATGTCAATCTCGCGGTCCGCTATAGTGCCCGCCTAGCACTACTGAAACAAGGACAACTCTTTGATCTGGGTGCTCCCCAACAAGTGCTGACGCCCCATAATCTGGCTCAAGTTTTTGGCATCACTGCTGCCTTCATGGATAGCCCTGTGGGCTTACAAATCTGTGCCATCCGCGCAGTCGATACACCTGTTCCTTCAACCGTTCCTTCCCATGACTAACCGTTCTAAGCTGCTCCTGGTAGCGCTATTGCTCAGTAGCCAACTGTTCGCTTGTTCAAACCCACCGCCCTCTGCCAATAGCGAAAAACCCGCGACGGCGGATGCGGCGACCAATGAATCGGTAAAGGTCGTGGCCTTGACTTCCCTCACAGCCGATATTATTCATCACCTGGATGACACCAAGCTAGTGGGAATTCCGGGTAGTCGATTGATTGGAACCGATCAGCGGTTTCAGGACTTGCCCCAAGTCAGTCAAGGACGAACTGCCCCTGATTTAGAAAAAATTGTTGCCCTCAAGCCGACGCTGGTGATTGGTGCTAAAGGGTTTCATGATCAGCCCCTCAGCAAAGTAGAGGATTTGGGCATTGCTACATTGACGACGGAAGTCAAAGGTTGGCAGGATTTAATCGCGTTAACGGAAGAGATTGCGGACCAAATCGGAGCCGACCCCGCCCCTTTATTGGCTCGCTATCAACAATGCCTGAGTAAATTGCCAGCAGAATCAGCCTCAACCCTGGTTCTGGTCAGTCGACAACCGATCTTGGCCCCTAATAAAAATAGCTGGGCTGGAGATCTGCTGCAGCAATTTAAGGCCAAAAACCTAGCGGCGGAATTGCAAGGCCAAAGCCCCGTAGAAGGCTATGTCACCCTCTCGGCGGAAAAGGTATTAGAGGCGAATCCCGATATTGTCCTGGTGGTGGACCCGGAACAAGATCCCGTGACGGCCTTTGAGGCTGAACCGTTTTGGAGCAAGCTGAAGGCAACGCAGAATAAGCAGGTTCATGCCTTTGATTATTACGGTCTCGTTAATCCAGGCAGTATCGATAAAATCCTCCAGACCTGCAATCAGCTCAAGCAAGTACTGAACATAGTGAGCTAATCGCAGCAGAATTCAAAGGATCTTAGCTAGGTCGTAAAAGTATAGATATAGATTTTATTGGTTTTAGCGTCTATACCGATCCAGCCATGAAGCCGCTGGGTGTAGGGCCGCAACTTAAATAGCTCTAAGGAAGAATAATCAGCAGCACTCACCCACCAATCTTTCGGTGTCTTAGGAGTAACATAGTTAGGCCGTACTTTGAGGGGCAACAACTTACTTCGCCACGCAGGCAGGACGTTAGGCTTGACCTCCAACATGCCAAATGCAACATAATCGCTGGGTCCGAGTTTGTTGTCCCCTATTTGCTCTTCTAAGAAGTATGCATCTTGTAATGGACTCGGTAACGGCTCTTGAGCGACTAACAGCTTAGTGACAGCCTTGATGCGCTCAGCTTTTGTACCTTCTATTGCGCTAACCTTGGTAGGAGCAGACTTTGTGAACAAGCTCGGTTGACAGGCTGTGATCAGAATAAAGCCCAAAATCAAAATTATTTTGTTCCACATCCGCAATGTTCTCCTGGCTAGATTGAGCCATTGGCGAGTTGGCTGATGGTTAGGTTAGTCATGAGCAATGGCTAATCCTTATATTTCTACGATAACAGCGGTGAAATTAATTTTAGGTATGAAGTTCAGGTTTAAATATCCGTAGCCTTGAATACCTAATCTGAGAGTCGAATTATCCACCCAATGCTGACAACCGCTTATCTAGCAGCATCAGATATGGTTTGATTTGGTCTTGATTGGGGATGTAGTAAAGGTTGGCATTCGACTAGTAGCAGAAGGTCTCGTCCTGTGAAATTACGGTAGAGGAGGGACAACATCTCGGTAAAGGCCAAGAATGGGGGATGTTCCATTTTGGTGGCTCCATCCACTGCCTTACATTCAGGCCAGACGCCAAACTGACCTTTGATTATCACAACACCTCCCCCGGTCTAGATGCGGCCAATGTCCCTGTCCGGTCAAGGATTGCAACCGCCACCAACTAAGGGGATTGACAAAGCCAAAAGCGTGGCTAGAATATCCGCAATGTTGCTGGGTGTGAGTGATGCCGATTGCCAAGTTGATTGGTTTGGGGTTGCCCTCAATAAAGGGTTTCATCTTCTGAAGCAGTTTTCCCAAGAAGTTTATCTCCCTAGTTGGTTGGCTCCGCTCAGTATGGTTGGAGTCTTAGCTGTATTGATTAAGCTCCTGCTCGCCATTGAAAAAGGCTCTCTCCTAGCTGGACTTGGAGGTTATCTACTTCTAGGTATTTTGATCGTAAATGTGATCGCGCTGTCGATCTTGGTCTGTCTACCTGGCAAGCTGGTGACCTTCAAGTCTGTCTCTGCATCCCGGGTAAGGTTAACGCTATTAAGACTTCTGTTGATGGGTTTCTTAGTAACCCTGAAGAATCTGTTTCAAGTGGTGTTGCATCTTGTCTTTGATGTTGTGGTTCTGATCCTTACAGCATTGACCTATCCCTCACGTCAAGATGAACAGCTGTTGAATATGCAATGCAGTTAGTGTTGTGTTGATTTTAGCGAGTGCTTTCATTTTCATTGAAGATGAGGATTGAGAAAAAGGATCGGTCAGACTTCTCAACAATTCATCATTCGAATATGGGTCGAACTGAAATCAGCTTGGGAATTCTGGGGAAGGAAACCAAGGTAGAGCTTATTCCCCTGGACTATCAATTTATCAAAGCCCCTATGGTATCTACCCAGAAACGCTTGAGAATCCACCGATGGATGGTGCTGTGATCCACCTCTAATCCTCGCTCCATCATCTCCTCTTCCAAGTCCCGATAGCTGAGAGGATAGCAATACCAACGGACATTGAGCAGGATGATCTCAGATTGGTAATGACGCTATTTGAATAGGTCAGCAGTTTTCATGGGCCGGAGAGAAAAGAGACACGGCCTCTTAGATTATCATCGGTTCTCTCTTAGTCCCTGTTTTTGAAACATAACCAATCGATCTTCTGTTTAGGGTGAACTCTGAGAGAGATTCTATCGAGTCGTTTCCCTAAACGATTTGCTGATAGAGATAATAGATAGCACAGTCACTGATTTAGATCACTCAACCGATTAGAGAACTGTCATAAGGTGGAACAGATCCTATTCTCTACATTAAAGTTCATACGCTACTCTTATGAACAATATCGAGCTTTTAAAAGTATTTGTATCAAGTTATCTTTCTGGTTATCCCGCATTAGAGAGCAATGCTGCTCTAAGATTTGAACCCATTGGGGATACTCTACAACTATTAGCCAAAACTGAAGGATTAGTTGCTACAGCCAAATTATCTGGTGACCAGCGTTATAGCTCTATTCGTTACAAATCTATCTTTTGGTCACAATTGCATAAAGCTATGGTGCTGCAAAAATGCTTACCTGTTCGCCAGTCAAAAATTTCAGGTTTTTACGAATATGAACCTATAGATATTCCTAGAAATTACAGTGTCCACTTTACTAATACCTTGGATTTATTACAAGCATGGTGGAAATATGAAAGAGAGAATAGACAGCGCTCCTTAATGAGTTTACTTATCCTATATCGAGGTACTTTGTATCCCATTCAGAATTTGGTATGCGAGCGAGGCACCATCACGATTCAAATATCGGGTCATCGGATGCGATTGAATCCGTTGAATATGGTGAGTTGGTTGCAAAGTATAGAGCAACCAGCTCTCTCCCTGTCCTCTAAACCAAAGAAGCAGTTTAATGAAACTCAGACAAAGAAACGCCTCAACCGTTCAAAGCCAAGCCCATCAGTGCATCGACGGACAGATGTATCCCACTACCCTGGCAATAAACGCATTGGGAGTTACTTAGTTGATGCAGGCTTATTGTCCCTGGCTCAAGTAGAAGTGGTCTTATCGGATCAAGACTTAACGGAAATGCGATTTGGAGAAATCTTGGTATCTCGGGGTTGGCTCAAATTTGAAACGGTTGAATTCGTATTTCAAAATGTGATCCTTCCTCAGCGAACTTTGGCTAAAAAAACAGTTGATGCCACCAACTCATCTCAGCGATCTTCTCAAAGGTATAGACAGGAGCGATTGAACAAAGTTGCTAACAAAGTAGAGGAGCCTTCACTTCCAAAGAGAAAGGTTTTGCCCCTGACATCTGGTAAGAAGTCTATGCCAACTCCTGGAAAACTTCCTGTTCTTCAGCTCCCATCCATTCATGAACATGAAACCATACCAACTTATGACAACCTGAACTCTGAGTATTTACCCGACTGGATTGAGGGTATGGTTTAAAGACAGAGGATTTTTAGTTAAAGGCTCAATCCCTGTTTGAGGGAGGTGAGGTTGAACCCCTTGCGAGAAAACTGCAAGGAGAATTTTCTACCGTTGCACCTGGTCAAACCTATAAGAGTCTCCCTGGCAGAGCTGAGGGGTTACCAATATTTAGTTAGTACAGGGGTTTGCAGCTCTCCCTTCAAAGCTTGGTTGACGAAATCCACCGGGGAAAAGGTATCGATCCATCGTCCGGGTAAACGTTTTGGATCAAGCCCATCCAGAAGCGATTTAGTGAATAAACTGTAGGAACTGTTCAAGTTTTCCCCAGACTCCTTAAAGTCACGGGAGGAGGCAATAAAATTTCCCCATGACCGGGGTTGGCTGCCCCAACATTCGCAAGCATTGAAGCGCTATGACAACGATCCAGCCAGATGATTTGCTGCTTGACAGTACTTTCAGAAAGCAGCTATTACAGCCATCCTAAAGGAGACACCAGAACGAGAATGGTCAGGGTTGGGGTCACTCGTTGCCAAATACCCTTTGTCATAACCATCGTTATCTGGAATGCCAGTATCTTACCGTGAGAGCCAATCCATGACTCAACTAGCCCCGATCCAACTCGATGATGGAACCGTCATCTACATCAAAGCAGAGGATGATGTCTCAGCACCCCCACACCCTAAGTCAGAAGGGGCCACCCGCACCCCTAAAGGCATGAGTGAGGTGGTAGTGGTTGTCGCCTGACAGACTTTGCGATAAAAATACCAGCTGAGTCTCAAATCCTTGCAGATTGCTCAGCTGGTAAAGGCCTATGAATTGAGAAAGAAATGTAGAAACGTTGAAATGATTAACAACTCATTTGTGCTGTTGTGGGTTTAACCTTGAACCGTGATGGTGCCAGTCATCCCTGCACCTCTATGGGGTTCACAATAGTAAGAATAGGTACCTGGAGCGGCATCGGTAGGAAACGCTACATCAAATCCACCGGACATGGCAAAGGCGGGGTGAGATAAGTCAAACACCTCCGGTAAAACCGGAGGCTTGGAAGAGCCCCTTAAAGGGGATTTAAGTCGCTGGTCATAAACTCTCACTTTTTGCTCTTGACGGC
>NZ_JANQOP010000163.1 GCF_028285745.1 Acaryochloris sp. IP29b_bin.137
GGCTCGTAATCCAAATAGGTGTCTAAAAAGCTACGACAGAACAGTTGTTTATGGTCCCTGCTGCCCAGTTTGATCATCACTTGCATAACCCCCAATGAAATCAATATGTATTTGATGGTTCCCTAATAAACTGCAGATTTCATGGTTACAAAGATCGCTGACTCCCCCCTCCGAAGAGGGAGGGAATCGATTCAGGCCACTCAAACCTTGAGGCGATACTTGATAACCTCAAACTTTAGCTGCTGCCTCAGTTTGTCGTTCCTTCAAATAGGCAAAGAACTCCCGCCCTTCCCGCAGACGGCGAACCAACATTTGCGGGTCTCCTAGCATTTCTCCCACAATTGGAATAATCGCTTGAGGCCGGAAGTAGAAGCGGCGATACATGCGCTCGACAGCATCCTCAATCGCGGCACTTGAGAGATTGGGATACGCCAAGGTTGAGGTTTGAATCCCCGAGTCCGCTAACAGAGAGGTATCGCTAAACCAATTATTCTCTTTAGCCTGGGCGTAAAGGGCTGTACCAGGGTATGGCGCTGCAATCGATACCTGAATCGTATGAGGATTCACCTCACAGGCAAACCGAATCGTCTCCTCGATGGTTTCCTGGCTTTCGTTGGGAAGGCCAATAATAAAGGTGCCGTGGACGGTGATACCGAGTTTGCGACAGTTGGCCATAAACTTCCGGGCCACTTCCAGTTTGATGCCCTTATTGATGCCGTCTAGAATTTGCTGATTGCCGGACTCAAAACCCACTAACAATAGCCGGAGTCCATTATCCCGTAGCTGCTTGAGAGTGTCGTAATCCAGGTTGGCCCGAGCGTTGCAGCTCCAGGTAAGTTTGAGACGTTTGAGATGTTCACTGATTGCGATCGCACGCGGTTTATCAATCGTAAACGTATCGTCATCAAACATATATTCCCGCACCGTATCCCCGAACAGGTATTTGGCCTGCTCCATTTCTTTGCCCACAGCCTCAGGGCTTTTAGCGCGGTAATTATGGCCACCAATGGTTTGGGGCCACAAACAGAAGGAGCACTTAGCCGGACAGCCACGCCCGGTATAAAAGGAAATATAGGGGTGGAGCAGATAGCCAATAAAGTACTTTTTGATATCCAAATCACGAGCATAAACGGGCAAGACGCTCGGCATGGCATCCCAGTCGTGGATCAGGTCCCGCTCGGGATTGTGTTGAATTTGATTATCCTGATCGCGATAGCTGAGCCCCTTGATCTCTGACAGCGGCAGGCCTTCGGCCACACCTTTGCAGGTATAGTCAAATTCGTTGCGACAAACAAAATCAATAATGGGGTTATCCCGCAGGGTTTCTTCCGGTAAAACGGCAACGTGGGCCCCAATAAAGCCAACCCGTGTGTCCGGTTTTTGGGCCTTGATCGCTTCCGCACATTTGACATCATTGGCAAGGGAAGGTGTGCTGGTATGCATAATCACCAAGTCATAATCCTTGGCGACCTTAAGCACATCTTCGACGGTTTGTTCATGGGGAGGGGCATCAATCAGCTTACTTCCTGGCACTAAGGCTGCAGGTTGGGCCAGCCAGGTGGGATACCAAAAGGAGGTAATTTCTCGTTTGGCCTGATATCGAGCGCCAGCACCCCCATCAAATCCATCAAAAGAGGGGGGACTTAAAAATAAGGTTTTCTGCACAGTTTCACTCCTCACTTAAAAGATGCAGTCACAGCGAAGCTTCTTGGGTAAGAACCATCGAGGTAAAGCCTTCAACTGCCATTCAGATCACTGAAGCAACCATAGCGCATCAATTCATAGCTTGTCTTGGCTGCCTACCACCGACATAAATTCGGGCCAGAATTTTCAGGTTCAATCACCCGAAAAGCCATCAAATACATCTCCCAATTGCGCTGGGGCGTCTGCCATTTCGGATCCTGGACAATATTCGGACTGTCGTAGAGTTGCCCTTGATATTCAAAGACCACAGGCACGGTTTGCCCCGCTTGGGTCCAGTCGTAGATCATTTTCTTAAACTCAACCACGGGGAGGGCACTCCCTATTAGTTCTGCATTTTTAGAGCCCCTTTCAACTATCTCTGGGGGCAAGTCCAGGACCCAAACCACATCTTCCTGATAGCCCCACTGTTTGAGAGGATTGCTGGCTAGCAATAAATGGTTGGAGCGAGGGCCTTCGGTGCGGAGATTACTGAACATGGAGAAGGTTCCAGCGGTGCGGAGTCCGAGGTAGGGCATCAGACCGAAACAGCAGAGGCCAATTAAAAACACTCCCATAAATTTGGGCATGGAGGCGTTGAGAACGGGGAGTCCTTGCCAATCGAGTCTATTTTTAGGGGTAAAAAGCTGGGTGAGGATGGGCCAGAGAAAGAGGATTGAGGCGAGGTTTAAAATGGCCCCGGCGGTGACTTTGATATCGAAATCTAAATAGGCGAGGTAATACAGGGCGGAGAATATCCCTGCAAAGGCATTGATGCCAAAATACAGTCGCGCCCGGTGCATCTTTCGTCCCCCCAGGGAGATTTCAGCTTGTTCTTGCCAGTGTTGCAGGGTGCGATCGGGGATAAAGGTGAAGAGTAAGCTCCCGGCTAGGGCACTAAAATCAACAAAGCCAATCATGGCAATAAAAGCATGCATCAGCCATGAGAGCAATAGGATTGGGGCCTGTAATCTAGGCACCAACAGCAAGAGACTCCCCAATAATTCCCAAGCTAGGACAAAGTAAATATTGACTTGCAGGATGATCTCGGGGAGTAGAACGTAATCTCGTTCAGCAAACCCGAAAGTGTAGAGCAGGATGCCGCCACAGGTGAGTAAGGCGAGCAGCAGAATTTTTGGGAAGTTCGAGGATTTGAGTCTGGGACGGATCAGTCCTTGCCAAAGTCCTGTAAGGGCGAGGGCAATCACAATGAGCATGACTGGAATGCCCAGGAGGTTGGATTGGACCATATCCAAAATCCGATACAGCATCATGCTGGAGCAGGAGACTTGGGGAATAAGAAAGTCGGTATTAAGTTTATGGAATCCGGCCCAGAAGTAGACGCCGAGCAAGGAGGCTCTGAGGACGGGGCGCATCATGGCGTAGTAGTGGTCGGTGCTGGCCTGTTTGATCCAGGCGTAGACCATGCCCGCCATTAGAGCGAGGTTGAGGTAAATCAGGAAGTTGACGTGGTTGGCGACGTCGGGGAAGCGAAAAATTAGGAAGTAGGCGGTGGAGAGGATTAGGAAGGTAAAAAACTTGATCCGGGTGATTCGGGTGAAGACGAAGACCGTGATTAGTGCCAAAAAGGCGAGGGCAAAGCCAGGGGCTTTCCACTTTTCCTGCATTTCTAGCAGGAAGGCGGTCATGTAGAGGAGGGTAAATATGGAGAACGGACTCATCGGTTGGCTTGTTAACGACTGTGTCCCCCCGTGGATGTGCTGTCAGATCTGGCGGCTGAACTTATGGCACCTTCCCAAAATAAACTTAGTTGTCTTGGACACGTTGTAGTGTTCGGTTGGTGATGGTTGCAGGACTCAATTTTGAGATGATTGCAATATCTGTGATTGTAGTGTCGGAATAATTGTTTCTAAAAGAACGCAAATTTTTTCTTTTTGATCCAGTTAATCGACAGATATTCTAAGTTCAATTGTTTGAATAATCTTCATTTCCCACAAGAATCGAAATGGCTACTGATAGATTAGGTGATGTGTGGAATTGGGTTACTTGATGAAGCCTATGGATGACTCTATTGAGTTAAAAGTTGCAGTTGAAGATAGTCAGGCCACGGATGAAAAATTGCAAGCGATTCTGACTACTTTAGCGGTAGAGCTAGAGAATCAGGAAGCGACTGTAACAACTACTGAATTTTCAAGTAAGTCTGCTGACCCAAACTATCGCTTCATGGGAGATGAGAGCAGTAGTTTACTGGATATCAAAATTAATCTGGATACCCTCAAGGATGTTGGCAAATGGCTGTATGAGCGGTTAGTGGGTACCACAACCAAAGTGAAATTTAAATATGGCGATCTGGAATTTGAATTTGAAGGACGGAATGATCAAGATCGGCAGTCAGCTCAGAAAGATTTCGAGGATTTTGTCAGTAGGATAGAAGCAGAGAAACGAGCGCACAATGGGTAAGCGGACTGCTTTATTAGTAGGAATTAGTGAATACGGGGAAGGGTTTGAGCCACTGCCAGGAAGTTTTAAGGATGTCCAGGCAATGGTGGGAATTCTTAGAGATCCTGAGTGTGGTGCCTTTGAAGTAGAAGACCTCAACAATTGCTCTCGTATATCTTTAGAAACGGCCATTGAAAGTTTCTTCTCTGGGAAAGATGCTGAAGATCTACTGCTATTCTATTTTTCTGGGCATGGAGATTTAGGCAGTGGAGGACTCGCCAACCAACAGCTACACCTTTGTGGTCAGAACTCGCGAAAGGAAAATGGCAGACTCATTGAATCTAGTGCTTTGTCTGCGGGGTTCTTGAAACGCCAGATGGATTTGAGCTGCGCTAAGCAGATCGTGGTTATTTTGGACTGCTGCTATGGCGGCAAGATTGCTGATCTCCTAACGAAAGGGGAGGGAGACATTGATTTTGATGAACTGAAAGCAAGCGGTCGGGTCATCTTAGCGTCTTCCAGTGCTGCTAAGGTTGCTTTGCAAGAACGGGATGGTTTGTCCTTGTATACCCGATTCTTAATTGAGGGGATGGAAGGGGCCGCCTATCCAGGCCAAGGGGACTGGATTGTGGCGCGGAATTTGCATGAATATGCGGATCGACGGTTTGAAATTGAACGTAAAGGCAGCTATCGGCCCAAGATTATTGCCATAGATACTGGGTTCGATTTACCGATTGTTCGTGCCCCTAAACCTGATCCAAAGCTGGAATATCGCCAAGAGGTCGATCGGATTTTCCAAGAACTGGATGAGGAGTTGCATCTAGTTTTTAGTGGTTGCATTGAAGACGAGCTGGATCGCGGCAGCCTAGAGACCTGTCGAGCACGTTTAGGGCTTTCTCCAGAAGAGGCTTTGGCGATTGAGGAGAAAATCCAATCCCCTTACTTGGTTCGGGCGACGCAACGACAAAACTATGCCAAGTACTTCAGAACCGCTGTGGAGGATGGGACGTTGCCTACTTCACGGCAACGGCGTCGTTTAACTGAAATTTGTCAGAACTTATTGTTGGGCGAAGAGGATGCCCAGCGTATTGAGAAAGCCATTGCCCAAGAGCTGGATTTAGCTTCCCCACCTAAGCAACCTGAAACTGTTTCCAGTAAAATGGAGCAGCGCAAACCAGCCCCCACAGATATCTCTGACCATCCACCAAAAATTACTGCTGATCCCAAATACCAAAAACTGGAGGATCTGCTGAAAAAGCAGCATTGGAAAGAAGCCGATCAAGAAACCTATCGGTTGATGATCACCACATGTAGGAAAAAGGATGGAGATTGGTTTAGCGAGAACGACCTCAAAACATTTCCCTATGAAGACCTGCAAACACTAGATCGTCTATGGGCAAAGTACAGCGAAGGGAAATGGGGCTTCAGTGTGCAAAAGCAGATTTGGGAAGAATGCGGGAGTCCTACAGACTACAATGATGGTTGGGAAAAGTTCTGCGATCGCGTTGGTTGGAAAAAGAATGGCAAGTGGTTAGAGTATGAACAACTCACCTTCGACCTAAAAAAAGCTCTCCCCGGAGAATTTCCTTTTGGGTTTGGAAGGGTGGGGGGGTTGTGGGTTTGGAGGTTGGGATTTGATGGTGTGGGTTTTTTTCTCGCGCAAAGACTTATAGACTGTAGCACGGGACAGTCTTGAGATTTTTTTAAATTTCATTTCCACATTCAGAACAACATAAAATCCGTCCTTTCAGTGTTTCCTTACCTGGCACCTAGCAAACCCCTATTTTTTACTTATGGTGGGTTAAGATTCGGTTCATACCGAGTTCTTACCACCTCCGGGTTCAAGCAATTTGCTAATACAAACTTCATCGCCACCGATTGAATCTTTGGATCTACATCATCCCCATCATCCCAAGGCAACCGAGTTTGCCCCGGCGATGGCTTTCGGGGTTTCCGTTTTAACTTCAGTTTTGCCAGCAACTTTGTTCCCCAATGGTTTTTCTGAGGTGGCTTGGGCTTCGGTTTATATTTATACCCCAGACAAAAACGACGATAGGCCTTAGCACAAATTTCAATCGTTGCTCCCAAGGCCAAAAATGCCGGATGCCATTGGCTCATACCATCGCATCGCTCGTTAGCCGCTCATAGCTGCCATAGTTGCTGTAGTCATAGAAAAAGCCCTGCTGCATCTTGGCTGCTTTGGGGTTGGCATGGATATAGCGCAACGTATTCAAAGCCCTGCGTTTATCCGTATTCGGAAACCCCTTACTGTGATAACGTTTCTCCCAAAAATGCCCACTGCGATTGAGCATCCGGTTAAAGCACATCGCTATATACCAGTTCAGCCAATGCATAATTTTAGCTATATCTTGGGGCTGAGCAGGCTCCAGCAGATAATGGACATGATTCATGATTGCTCATAATACAAAGGGCATAGAGCTTAAAGCCATATTTGGCTTAGCATTGATGAATATCATGGGTTATGCATTTGTGATCAAGATACTAACTGGCGCATTTATTATCTAATCGACGAGGAAGTCATTGTGATCGCCGAAGACTTCTGGGGCATCCATATCATTTGGGGGAAAGTATCTTGAAGCTTGGCCCTCACCCCCCCAGCCCCCCTCTCCCAACCTTGGGCGAGGAGGGAGAAATGCAAGATCTATGTAGAATCTAGCTCCCCTCTCCCAATCCTGGGAGAGGGGATGGGGGTGAGGGCCTTAGAGGCGTTCAGAGTCAACTCTCCTAACTTCGGGATACGCCCGAAGTCTTCCATAAAACAACCCAAACCACACCTAAAACTGTGCTTCCAGTGCTCCAATAACCGCCACTAAAGCCAGTACAATCGGAGGCATTCTGTAACCACATAGGAGGCTTACTCCCATCGCTTTCATTTTGCTCAGCCTTTGAGGCATAGGCCAAGGTTAAGCAGCTTGCGGAGGAGCTTCTGCTGTCAGCGTGTTGGTTTCCAATCGACCATCTTCCATATGGACAATCCGATCGGCCACATCGAGAATGCGGTTGTCGTGAGTAACGAGTAAAATCGTGCAACCCTGATCTTTAGCCAGGGTTTGCATGAGATTCACCACATCTCGACCGGACTTACTATCCAGGGCTGCCGTGGGTTCATCGGCAAGGACAATGGCGGGGTGACTGACTAACGCCCGTGCGATCGCAACCCGCTGCTTCTGTCCCCCAGACAGATCATCGGGATAGTAGTGAATATGATCGCCCAGTCCGACTTGATTGAGAATAGTGGTTGCTTGCTCCACCATTGCTTGGGGCGACCGGGTGCCGGTTACTTCTAGACCCATTTTTACGTTTTGCAGGGCCGTTAAACTGCGGTGTAAATTGTGGGCCTGGAAAATATAGCCATTATGGCGACGGGCTTGCACCAGATCTTTTTCTTTTGCCCCTGCTAATTCTTGACCCAGAATTTTAAGGCTGCCACTTTGAGCTGATCTCAACCCACCCACTAGGGTCAGTAGCGTCGTTTTCCCGGACCCGGATGGCCCGGTCATCAATACAATTTCCCCTGCTTCAATGTCTAGGTGGGTATTAAACAACACCTGTTTGCGCAGGCGACCGTGACCGAAGTAGTGATCGAGATTGCGGATAGAGATAACGGGGTCTTTCATGGTTAAGATTCTTGGGGCTAGAACATATCAGCGGGGTCAGCGGATTGGAGTTTCCGGGTTGCGATCGCGCCCGAAAGGGAACACATCACCACCGTTAGCAGAAACACCGTGATCGCCCGAGCCGTGGTCATAAATACGGGAAGAGCCGTGGCAGAGCGGGTCAGGCCGTAAAGCCCCACAGGTAGGATTGCTCCGGGAATAAATCCAAACAAGGCCAAAATAATCGCTTCTTCAAATACCACGCCCAGCAGGTAGCGATTCTGATAGCCCATCGCCTTAAAGGTGGCGTACTCGCGGATATGAGCATTGACGTCCGTAGATAAGACCTGGTAGACAATGACCACTCCCACCACAAAGGCCATGGCCGTGCCCAGCCCGAAAATAAACCCAACAGGGCTTCGCACTTGCCAATAGGCTGTTTCAAACGCGATAAACTGCTCCAGGGTGAGCACTCGTACATCTTCAGGCAGATGATCGTCAAGGGCGGCCACAACCTGTTCCGCATTGGCATTCTCCTCCAGTTGAATCAGCCCCAAATTAACGCTGGCCGCTTGCCGTCGAGGGAACTGCAGTAAAAAGTTTTGATCGCTCGTCACTAATGTGCCATCGGCGCCAAAGGAAGCACCCATCCGGAATAGTCCAGAAATCGTGATGGTGCGTCGTTGGGCTTCCGTTTGCACCAATTTCCCTTGGTCAATTTGGGCAAAGGTCTCAGCATAATCTCCCCGAGCCCCGCGATCGAGCAAAAATGTATCGGGTTGCTTCACCTGGGACAGTTTCTGGCTCAGTCCTGGCAAGGTCAGAGCGGGTCGATCAGGATTAAACCCTAAAACCTGAACCACTGTTTCTCGCTTGGTCTGAGGATTTTTCCAGTTAAGGGTGCTCACATATAAAGGCTCTGCTGACTTTACGCCGGGAATATCCTGAGCCTGAAAGAGTCGCCGTCGGGTAAAGGTAGAAAGAGCCTGTAAATTCCGAGCCTGGGGACTTAGCAACACCACGTCGGCGTTAAGGGAGCGATGCAGTTGGGTATTGCTGACAAAGAGGGAGTCCTGAAACCCCATCTGCATAAACATCAGGATGTCGGCAAAGGCAATCCCGGCGATAGCAACTAAAAACCGCCCTTTTTCATGACTGAGCTGTAACCATCCTAGAGGCGTGCGTTGGGACAGGGGTTTTAAGGCCTTCATAGCTGCACCGCCACGTTCACTTGCAAATTGGTAAATTGGGCGGCCTGCAGGCTCGAGGGGTTATCCAGCTTGACGTAAACCTCCACCACGCGGCCATCGATATTCTCGCTGGGGTCTGTATTGATGATGGATTGCCGACGGACTTTTGTGCTGATCCGAGCCACAGTGCCCGTCAGGGTTTGGGGTAAGGCGTCACTGCTCACCTTGGCAGTCTGGCCCGTTTTAATTTTATGGACATCACTTTGATATACCTCAGCCACGGCATACATTTGCTGGGTTTGGCCCAACTCTAAAATGCCGTCTGTTCCCACCACTTCCCCTGGATGGGTATAGATATCCAACACCACGCCCGTTTGGGGGGCTTTGACATAAGCTTGATCCAGTCTGGCTTGAGCTTGCTTAACGCTGGCACGGGCCTGATTGATATTGGCTTGGGCCACTTGCACATCTACTGGCCGCACTTCCGAAATTTGATTCAGTCTGGCCCGAGCCGAGATGAGTTCAGGAGATTGGACCGCCCGTAGACGATTAGCGACTGCTTGGGCTTCCTGCAGCCGCCGTTGAGCCGTTTGCAACACCAACTGTTTTTGATCGCGCTCTGAGGCCGAGATCGCCCCTTTTTGATAGAGGGACTGATAGCGGTCGAATTCGGCCTGGGCATTGTCAACCTCAGCCCGTTGGCGGGCAACAGTGGCGGATTGAGCCGTCATTTCCCCTTGCCGTTGAGCGTCTAAGCGAGCAATTTCCGCTTTTTGAGCCGCAATTTCCCCCTGTTTGGCTCCTGCTTTAATCCGTGCCAACTCTGCTTCTGCAACCCGCACTTGCTCTTGCGCCGTGAGCAAATCGGCCTGCAATCGATCGCGACTATCGAGGATAGCGATCACTTGCCCGGCGGACACCGTCTCCCCCTCTTTAACTAGGAGCTGAGCAATGCGGTTGCCTTCCACGCTGCTAGGAGCTGAGAGCTGCATGAGTTCTCCTTGAGGTTCCAAACGCCCCAGCGCCGTAACAGTTTTAATCACAATCGGCGCGGAAGGGACTTCGGATGTCCCGCTAGAACTGGCGTATTGCCGCAAAGCCCAAACAGAGGTTCCGCCTAATGCTAAGGCCGCTGCGATCGCAACCCATGCTGCACGCGGCCATTTGAAGTGGGATTGTGGGGACACGGTGTTTGAGACCATTGATTGTCTCCGAAATAACTAACTAAACAGTTTAGTTTAGGTTTGCTACTATTAGACTAAACCGATTAGTTTAGTCCTGTCAAGGCAGATCCCACTTTGCCCTAGGATGGGGAAGAAACGATTGGTTTTAACTGCTCAAGATTTGGCGTTTTCTCGCCCCTTGCCCAAAATGGACACTAGAACTCCTACCTCCGACCGTCAGCTCTCTGGAGCGAAACGCAACGCTATTTTGTCAGGGGCGATGCAAGAGTTTTTGGCCCATGGCTATGCCGCCACCACCATGGATCGGGTTGCAACAGCAGCAAAAGTGTCTAAGGCCACAGTCTATAGCCATTTCAAGGACAAAGAAGGGCTATTTATCGCTTTAGTTCAGCAACTCCAAGAGCAAAAATTTCAGGCGGTCTATGGATCACCGCAGGGACAACGGTTGCAGGGTCCGCCTCGGCAAGTGCTGCATCATCTCGCTAGCACTCTGCTGGCAAACATTCTTGAAGATAAGCCCTTTCTAGCCTTTATGCGGCTGATTATTGGCGAGTCTGGTCGATTTCCAGAGCTAGCGCGAGCCTTTAGCCATCATACGCCTCGCTGCTTCCTATTATTACTGACGGATTATCTCGGCTCGCAATCGGGTCTGAAACTGAAAGACCCCGAAGCGACTGCTCGGATCTTTATCGGCAGTCTGGTTCACTACGTGATTTTTCAGGAGTTGCTTTATGCCAGAGAAGTAGTGCCTTTTGAGCGCGATCGCATGATCCAAGGGCTGGTTGATTTAATCGTCAAGGAATCTCTATAAACCTCTTTCTCTTGTAAAGCCGCAATTTGCGAAGTAAACCCAATCACTCGCTGCATTTACCCTACCTAGAATGATTGTTGTCCTAGATAGGGTTTTCCAGTGTTTAAGGTTTTGGTGACCGTTCGGATACTACCGTTCAATAGCGCTCAATGCCTAGCAGAGTGAGGATTTATGCTTTGTTGACTTCAACTAAAGCGCTGCCCCCAACCACTGGGAGAGCATAAGCAAGCTGATCAAAATCCAAATCTCGGATTGGCACCATGGGCATATTAAAGTTAGCTGGAATGAAGGTTCCTCGATGTTCTGGAGTCACTAACAGCTCTTGTGTCGCATTCAGTGGTGAAAAATTATTCACAGATATTTCTACATGCCCACGAATTTCTAGATTTGCGTCTGCTAAAACCTCAGGATCAAAGACATTTGGTTGTAACAGAAATAATCCTGTGTCGCGGGCTGGAATATTTATTGTTCTCCTTTTCCTAATGGGATCAGCTGTGTTACTGAGAGCAGCCGGTGAATTAGCATCAAGAAAATCGAAGAAAGTAATAACATTGCCATCAAGCGGATCAATACCTGGCGTAACAGATATAAAGTCAACATCTAAATCAATGTCGCTATCTGGATTTAAGTTAGTAATAGTCAGGAAATAAGCTTGGATGACGGTACGTGCTGGTGGGTTATCACCGGGTGCAAGGGGTTTTACCAAAATCTCAAACGTAGAAATTAGTATTTTGCATGCTCCAATAGTTCAAAAATAACTATATATTTATCAGCATTAGCATCTTGTTTTATGCAAAGGATTTTCTTTGGGACAAGGGTTTTCGGGAGCCAATAAAATCCTTAAAAATGGAATAATCAAAAAAACAAGCCATATGAAGCAATCACTCTAACGAAACATAACTCCTATATTTTTAGCAAGAACAGTGCAAGCCTGTTGCCTTTAATTAGGTCTGACTTGGATACAAAATTACACCTAAAATTAGTATTTTTGTTTTCTCTGATGTAAGTCAAATTTATGCTTCTTACTGATATCAATAGCGAGGTAAAAAAATAATAATTTTATTAAAGAGTCCCTCTTTTACAAATCTAATTTGGGTATAGGCAGATGAGTTAAGTGATGCCAGGATTGTCTTCCACTCATAAACCATCAGGCATGGCAATATCTCCAGGTTAATGGTAGGTGCATCGATTTAAATCCAAACTAGTTGAACATGCGTATAGAAGACGTGAACCAATTGGGGACATCTCCTGTCTAAGGAGATATCTGCCCAGCCGTTGAGTCAACCGAAGGAACTAATTCCGATACACACGTCAATGGATTCAGGGCAACGCTGGTTCAGTGCTCCATTGTGGGGTGAGCTGATTATCTGGAGAAGGAAGATGTCCGATCCATTACCCGCCTTAAATCTATCTACTGCTCAGTCTCAGGCATCCGCTTCCCAGTCGTTTCCATCGATTGTGGTGATCGATGCTGCTGTCAAAAGTTACCAGAATTTGTTAGCGGGTCCCCTCAAGGAACTGGAGGTTCATATCCTGTCTACCCAAGAGGATGGCATTGCTCAGTTACAAACCCTAATGCGTCAGTATCAACGTTTATCTCGTCTCCATTTAATTTGCCAGGGGGCTCCCGGACAAATGCGCTTGGGCACTACGTTACTGAGCGAGGTTAACTTGTGGGCCTATGCGGACGCGATTCGCCAGTGGCGAGATTGCCTAGCCGATGACGCAGAAGTTCTGATTTACGGATGTGATTTAGCTGCCAACCGGGCTGGCAAAGCCTTTGTATCATGGCTACGCCTACTGGCGGGTGCTTGTATTCGAGTTCTTTAAAGACGGAAGCTAACCAAAGGGGAGTAAACAACCCGCTATATGCAGAGTGCTAAAGCGTGACCGACTGTATGGACCGCGCTCCATCCTTCTGGGGAATGACTGCCGTCGCTGCATGACTAAATTCATCGGTCGAGACATCAGGATGACAGGAATCCCAAACGCTAGCCATGATTTGAACTGCGACGTCCAGCGGTAATTTTTTTAATGTTTCGCTGTGATGAAATTTAAGGCTAATCGCCAATTGCTTTTTGAGTACCGAAATTTCGTCGATCCCACCCGTTTTATGGTTCATAATGCTCAAAGCACTGATACAGTCTTGGTTCTATTATGGATGGTTTGACCTAGACATTCACTGACCTTGATCACTTTGCAATATACTTCTTAAATTCCCTAGCTGGAGGGTCTGGACCTAGCGACTGACAATCCCCGACCATTGCACTTGTTTGCGCTGCTCCCGCCGATAGGAGAAGAATATGTCGGGTTCCTGATAGGTGCAGTGGGGTGCGATCGCAATTTGTTCTGGCAACAGCCCCATCTGTTCCAACTGCATGGCGTTAACACGGCGGACATCGAGGCGAACCCGCCCGGGTTCAGGATCGGCCAGTAGGGGGGGGTGATCAGCTTGGAGTAACTGTTTGGTGACCGTATCATCATCCTTCTCAGACAAATTAGGGTCGATAACAGATCGACCCACCTGAGCGGCAACATCAGTAGTGACCTGGTAGACCGATCCGGCGATCGCAGGTCCCATCGCTACCCGAATATCCTGGAGCTGACTGCCCTGATTTTGTAAGCGAGTGAGGGCGACGGGCACAATCTTGGCGGCGGTCCCTCGCCAACCCGCATGAACTGCTGCAACCTGTCCCAGGCGAACATCAGCCATCAGTACAGGCGTGCAGTCTGCCGTACAGACCCAAATGGCCTGATCTGAATCTTGGCTGATCAGGCCATCAGCGGGGGGGAATTCGGGCAAGGGCTCAGCGGTGTCGGTGGATTCAGACAACTGGTCCCAATAGGTTTGGACTTCTGCAGTTCCTAGAACCTGATTACCATGGACCTGTTTAATGCGAAAGGGGTGGGCTTGGGGATGAAGGATGGGGGCTAACTCCGCCGGGGGCAGGGGGAAAAAGGCCCGAGTAAAGAAGCCATGCGGCCACGGGTCTAACAGACTACAGGTGAGGTAAGACTGGCCATTTGCAGTCTGCCAATTCCAAGTATGCATAGGGGCAGAAGAACCGATACTCAAACAATGCTAAGCTTACCCATGCTAGCGTGCTGCTTTCGGTTTTTGTGGCCCGTCACAGCTATGTCGTGGGATTTGATTTACCAGCTTTTCAGGACCAATTAACGACCCAAACTTGGGGACGCCCGTTACATCACTTCGAAGTGCTCGATTCCACAAACACAACGCTCAAGGAATTGGTTCGCCAGGGGGCACAACCTGGAACAGCCGTCATCGCCAGTCATCAACGAGCGGGGCGGGGCCAGTGGGGACGGGCCTGGGAGTCCTCGACAGGCGGGCTATATCTGTCCGTTGCGATCGCGCCACAAATCCCAGCCGATCAAACGGCCCAAATTACAGTAGCGACGATTTGGGGATTGGCCCGTCTCCTCAGACAGCATCACATCCCAGTCTGGTTGAAATGGCCGAATGATGTTTTAGTGTGGGGGCAAAAGTTAGGTGGGATGCTGATTGAGCCCCATTGCCAAGGGCAGAACGTTCAATCAGCCGTTCTAGGGGTTGGTTTAAATTGGCACAATCCGGTCCCCGAACAGGCCATTAACCTACACCAGATTTTAAGGGACTTGCCTTCAGAAAATGCACCTTCGATTTATTCTCTAGAACAATTAGCAGCACTCACCCTGTTAGGAATGGAGCAGGGATATTTGGAGTGGCAAATGCAAGGTATTCACGCCATCATTCCAGAATATTTAAGTCTAGTTAAGATTTATCCCCCGGCGAGCCAGCCCATCAGAGCCGATTTAGCCAAACGATTAGGACTCTGATTTTATCAGTCTCTGATCCTTGGGAAAGGAAACGAATGTTAGGTCGTGAGAAATTATCTATGATAAATAAATAAACTGCGCGGTTGCTTCTTTCTGGGCAGGTATGCTTTGCTAGATTCTAAAGGCATGAAACAACCTTGTTTCTCTTTGTTTGACTGATGTGTTTTCCATTGATCTGCTCCAACGAACTGAATCACCCCTCAAGGATCGAATTGGTATGATGCATCACTCTCGTTCAATCTCTCCTCGGTCAGGTCTCCGTCCACAGCAACTATTGTGTCTTTGCACTGGGTTGGGTTTGCCCCTGTCGATGGGGTTGTTATCGCTACAGCAGCAGGCCCAAGCGATTGATCTTGAGAATAGCCCAGCCATTGTAGAGCCTGCTCCAGCCGCTCCACCCGTCGATACCTTTATTGATTCTGAGCCCGTTTGGGAACCCGCCCCCGCACCTGCAGTGCCTGTTGCGCCTCCCCCGATTGCCCAGCCTGCCCCAGCTCCTGCGGCTCCGGCCATATCGCCCCAAATCATGCCGCAGGTAGCCGAGCAACCCCCCTCAGCTCCCACTACTGAGCATACTTTTATTGATCCGGCTGGTATTGAAACAGCGGAAACGGCCTCAGCCCCTGCTGCTCAAGAAACTGTCTTGTCTGGAAGTGTTTCGGGCTGTCAGGCCAGTCTGAATATTGATCCTGTGTTGGCAGCGACCCTTTGTGGTCCTCGCATCCAAACAGCTCAACAACCAACGTTGCCGACTCGCCAATATACGCCTGCTCCGGCTCAAACCTATGCTTATCAGTCCCAGCCCCAAGCACCTCAATGGGCAGCTCACACCCCCAGCTATGCGCCTTCCTATGTGCCGAAGACGGCCCCAACGCCCTGGGTAACAGGGGCAAAAACCGCTCCGAATCTATTGGCAAGTGCTTCTCCCTCCTTGCAACTGCTGCCTCCTTCCCCCAATCCGTTGAAATGGCTTGTCCCCAATCGGCAGCGGATGATTTTTCCCTTACCGATGCCTGCCTCGGTGACGTCTGCCTTTGGTTGGCGAACCCATCCAATTTCGGGGACCACCCGTTTCCACACCGGAACGGATTTAGCTGCACCAACTGGAACACCTGTTTTGGCAGCCTTCCCAGGTCAAGTGCAAACGGCGGGCTTTATGGGCGGCTATGGCTTAGCAATCCTGCTGCATCACCAGGATGGTCAATTGGCGACGCGGTATGCTCACTTGTCGAAGATTTATGTGCAGCCGGGCCAGTGGGTATCTCAAGGCACGATTATTGGCCTAGTGGGAAGTACAGGAAATTCAACGGGGCCGCATTTGCACTTCGAGACCTTGAAGAAGCAGGATAATAATTTAGTTGCCTTTGACTCAGGCATTCAGCTCAAGGTGTCCCTGGCAGAGTTGATTAAGGCGATGCAAACAGCAAAAGTACCTCCTCAACCTCAAAGCTAACGGCTACTAGAATCATCCCTCCTGTCTAAAACCGTACTCTTAACCCCGATTTCGCTCTAGCAAAATCATCATCAGCAAGCTTAAAACGGCAATCTGTTGTTCGTCTTCAGACATTTTGTCTACTTGCTTGATGGTAAAAATTCGTGATAGGAAAGCAGGTACTTTGCTAAAGCGCATTACAACGTTACCGTCAGGACGAGTCACAAGGTAGGTAGGGTTGAAGACATAGCCCGTAAATATGCCGATAATGGGAACTTCAGCAAATAGCGCATCCGCCACTTTGACCCAGGGGTTTTCTTCATGAATGGATAAAATAGGTGCTTCCGACTGCCCCGCAGCAATATCGTAATGGGCTTTCCATAGGGATCTCATACCTTTTCGTTTGACAGAACCCAGCTCTCGGCCTGTGCGATCACGAAAATGATACCGAGCCGAAAAATCAATAATGCGATCGGCATTGATGCTGTAAAGCTGCTGGGTTTGGGCCTCATCTGCACAGACAGTAATTTGCTCTTTTAGCTTAAACAGCTTTTGTTTGACATAAAAAATTAGTTTGCCTGTGTGATCCGTCACCAGAATTTGAGGAGCGAGAGCAAAAAATTTAAATTGAAGGGTTAATGGGTATTGCATAAGTTGATAGGAATTACGTCAGCAGAAACAATCCAACATACTGGCGGTCAAGTTAATCAAAAAAAAGAGGGTTCTCTTGCCCACAAATCACCGATTGATGAGGTCCAGGAGGTTCTTCATCACGGTTTTATTTAGGCTCGATTAGAGTGTGCCCGTAACCCCAGTTCAACTAAGCATTAACTGCAATCGTTTTTCCTGAAACCCACCATCAATGGTCCGAGCGTGGAGAAAGGATAGGGCTATGCCAGTTCTTTGAGAGAGCCACAGTAAGCCAGTCTATAATATTTGCTGAAATCAATTTATGTAATTATTTGAGGGTTTGGGAAGCCAATTCAAGAATTATGTCTTAACCTTGAGTTAACCTCAGGAGTTTTACTGTAGTCATGTCAGAACCAGCAAGAACCGTCAGTATTTTTCATAAAGCAGATGCCCCTCTGTTCAAAAAGGCCAATGAAACCATTTTTGCGGAAGGAGAATCTGGAGATGTGATGTACGGTCTTTTGACGGGGAAAGTCGACTTATTTGTGATGGGCAAAGTAGTTGAGACGATTCATGCTGGGGATGTATTTGGTGAAGGCGCGCTAGTCCAACCTTCTGGAGAAAGGGCCTCGACGGCCATTGCACGGTGTGATTGTAGCTTGGTGTACCTCAATCAAGAACGATTTTTGTTTGCCATTCAGAATACACCCATGTTCGCGATTGAAGTGATGCGGAGCTATTCTAATCGGCTGCGTCGCCTCAAACACCAGGTTTGAAGCAGGCTTAGTCCTGATAGAGATAATTGATGACAGCGGTTGCTAAGGTGTGATTCCCCTCTTTAGACAAGGATTGGGAAAGTCGCGGTAGGTTGAGAGGCTGAAACAAAAACTCCCACTGGCTTTCAGTAAATTCGTTGTCTGCTAGTAAATAGTGGTGATTGTAATCCTGCAAACCGGACAGTAAATATTGGGCTTCCGCAAAGTCGTTCCGAGGGATGGAAATGACTGGAATGTCGAGGAGGCAAGCTTCTGCAAAGGTCCCATACCCCGGTTTGCTAATGATGCGACTGCACAGCGGCATTATATCTACGGGGCGATATTTGGTGTCTGTGACCTTAATCAGATTGGGATAGGTATCGGGGGCCAAGCGATCAAAGGTGATGAATTGCCAATCTGGGAATAGTTGGAGATTGCGATAGGGGATTTTAGCGAGGCCCAGTCTACCAAAACTGAGCAACACGGTTTTCTCCGGATCTGCGGTAATGCCCAAGACACGGCGTAATTCAAGAATCGTATAGCGGGGAGAAGCACCGGTTAAACCGATATCCGTAATGTTGGCAAACGCAGACATGGGTTCATGAAACGGAAGACGGAATAAGCGATCGCATTTTCCGAAACAGTCCTGCACCCAGGTCACTGTATCGGCAAAATCCTCGCCCCATTGCTCATAGATCAAATCCCAGCCAAAATTGCTCACCATCCAGCAAGGAATACCAGCCGCTTCGGCAATTACGCTTGCTAACGGCGGGATATCTGCCAAAACTAACTGGGCTCCCACCTGCTTGATATAGTCCACCTCAGTGGTCACTAGGCGATCTTGATAGGTGCGAATCTCCTGAAGCTGGGTTAAAGTGGCGGGAAGATTCATGGTCAGGCCATCGCTCTGCACCACCCCAACATCAAAGACCCGAGACCGATAAATAAAGTCGCCCGTTAGATAGGACTCAATCAGCCAGCGAGGGGCACTCGTGACCACAATCAAAAGAACATCAGGGACTAGCCGCTGAATTTCAGCGAGAACCGCCGCAGTCCGGGTGGCATGACCAAAACCATGATTGGTAATAGCGGCGTATAGCGTAGGTCGGTCCATCCTAACCATCTAATCGAATTTTGCGGCCATCTCGATCTTTAAGAATAATGGCACTTGCTCTAGCCCCTGCTTTAGATGAAGGCAGAGCAAGGGATTTCTGTTTTCGTTGAGCCCCCAAGGCATCATCCAAAGCACTAATCAAATTATCTCTCGTCTTCTCATGGTTGTGCTTTTCTTGCTCTAAGGCTTGTAGCAGTTGGTCGCGCTCAGCCATCAGGTCAGCAATTTGGCCCTTGAGATAGGGCACAGAATTAGAGGATCCGACCGATTGCCTAACGGTGGTGGCATTGGGTGTCCCAGCACTTCCGGGGAACTGGCACAAGTGCTGAATCTCAGCCCTCAAACTTTGGATGGTTTGCTCAGCAATATCAGCTTCTTTTTGCCGTTGCTGGGCCTCTACTTCATACAGACGCCGCCAACGCGTGGCACTCGCCTGAGCTTGATCACGCTCATACTGAAGGGTATCTATCAGTCGATCAGGCTCAGGCAAAGAGGGAGTAGAAGGGTGAGTGGTCATGAACTTAAATCAGAGCAGTTTCTTGGTTCAGCAATATGAGCTGAGCAACCCATGCGAGGTATGCAAGGGCTAACTGCTTTAAGCATGGACCGTTTGCTCTGCCAAAAGATCAGTTTCCTGATTTTGAACCTTATTTTCTTGCTCAGTTGAGGCATGCAAACGATTCAACGCATTCAGATAGGCTTGAGCGGACGCCACAATAATGTCGGTATTGGCAGAATAACCGGCAAAAATCTTGCCATCCTGCTCCAATCGGATGGTGACTTCACCAATCGCATCAATGCCAGCAGTGACAGACTGCACAGAAAACTCAATCAGTCGATTTGGAACCTGAACAACGCGATTAATGGCGCGATAGACGGCATCCACAGGGCCAGTGCCAACAGCAGCATCTGTCAGTTCTTGATTGTCTGGGGTGGTGAGGGTGATGGTTGCAGTCGGACAAGCATGATCGCCACAGGAGACTTGCACCAGTTCTAAACGGAAGCCCCCAATTACCTGTGATTGAGTTTCATCTTTAACGATAGCTTCTAGATCTCGATCAGAGATCTCTTTCTTTTTATCCGCCAATTCTTTGAAACGAACAAAGGCTTTATTGAGATCTTGTTCAGATAGCTCCAAGCCGAGTTCTTGGAGGCGAGTTCGGAACGCATTCCGTCCTGAATGTTTACCCAAGACAATTTGGTTATCGCCTAAGCCAATGGACTGAGCATCCATAATTTCATAGGTGAGCTTATGCTTGAGAACCCCATCCTGGTGAATGCCAGATTCATGGGCAAATGCATTAGACCCGACAATCGCTTTGTTGGGTTGAATCAGCATTCCCGTTAGATTGGAGACCAACCGGGAGGTTTTGTGAATTTGCTGGGTGTCAATATTGGTCAGCGGGGCTTCAGACTCGGGGAGTCTGCCGAGGAAGGGATTGTAATATTGTCGCCGCACATGCAGTGCCATCACCAGTTCTTCCAGGGCTGCGTTGCCTGCCCGCTCGCCAATCCCATTGATGGTGCATTCCAACTGACGGGCACCGTTTTTAACTGCTTCTAGAAAGTTAGCCACGGCTAGACCTAGATCGTTATGACCATGGACTGAAATAACGGCTTGATCAATATTCAGAACATTTTCTTTAATTCCCCGAATCAGAGCCCCGAATTCTTGAGGGGTTGTGTAGCCAACCGTGTCAGGGATATTGACTGTGGTGGCACCTGCTGCGATCGCACCCTCCAATACTTGGTATAGAAATTCTGGATCGGAGCGCACTGCATCTTCCGGGGAAAATTCCACATCATCCGTAAAGGATTTTGCAAGGGCTACCATTTCTTGGGCAATCGCCAACACTTCCGTGCGTGTTTTTTTGAGTTTGTATTCCAGGTGAATATCGGACGTGGCAATAAAAGTATGGATACGGTGATGAAAGGCGGGTTTAAGGGCTTTCGCTGCCGCTTTTATATCCTGTTCGGTGGCCCTGGCTAGACCACAAATAATCGGACCATTTTCTGTGCCGACCTCGGCAGCGACTTGCTGAACGGCTTCAAAATCGCCTGGGCTGGCAAAGGGGAATCCGGCTTCAATAATATCAACTCCCAAACGGGCCAACTGCCGAGCAATCGTCAATTTCTCATCGATATGTAGGGTCGCTCCTGGAGACTGTTCACCGTCTCTTAGCGTGGTATCGAAAATAAGAATGCGCTGGCCTTCGACCTGCCTTTGGCGATCGACGTGTTGGGGTTGAATTTTAATCATGATGTTATCCAGTACCCATATTTAGGTGGAAGAAGAAACGGACTTCTGTCCAAAATAGATGTCACTATTCTAGGGTACTAAACTGAGGATTTGCTGTGGCTGCAATATTTCAGTTGGGCTAGGGATCGAATTTTTCGATGCGATCGCGGATCTTATTGAGATCAATGTACTGATCTGTGGCATTCCGAAGTTCGCGAGCAATCATACCTTCCGTAGACACAACCGTAATATGGGTGCGTTTGGAACGCAAAAGCTCAATTGCCCGTTCAAAGTCACCATCCCCACTGAGCAAAATAACTTGATCATATTGATCGACAGTATTAAACATGTCGATCACAATTTCAATATCTAAATTTGCTTTTTGAGAATAACGACCGGAAGAATCATCGTAATATTCTTTCAGGATTTTTGTCCGCACAGTATATCCTAAACTAATCAGCGCATCCCGAAATCCTCGTTGATCTTGGGGGTCTTTTAAGCCGGTATACCAGAAGGCATTAATAAGCCGGACATCGCTAGGTTCAGTAAAGTAATCGAGAATTCGACGTGGATCGAAGAACCATCCATTCTTTTGCTGGGCGTAGAACATATTGTTCCCATCCACAAAAATGGAGGTCCGATTGACCAAGGTGTGCATATAATTTTTTCTATTATTTTTAATAAGGAATAATTGATATATGAGCTGATGATTAGAAAATACGAATAACCTATAAGTTATTATAGCAAAGATGCGAAAATATCACAATTTAATTCGCAAGAATGGTCGTTCCATGGGTGAAGTCATGAAGACCTAATATTAGCTTAATTGGAATAATTGAAATCTGCACAATGTTATATCAAATTCAGGCTCCAAATTGACTAATTTTCCCTCTGTGATCATGGGTTAAAACCCCAAAGTAGTCTAGTCTGGACGCTCATAAAAGGCAACATCATCAACATTGAGGGTCCGTAATACTCGATTAGCTTGACGCATTTTTAGATCATTGGCATTTTGCACAACGACTAAGAATGTTCCAGATTCAATCTGCTGAGCATAAGGAATTGTCTTGTCAATCATCAGGGATAACCCTCCCCCTGTCGTGAATGCCCCTAAAGCCCCTGACGCTGCCCCTAGAAGCCCGCCAATCATCGTATTCACGATTCCTCCTAGGCTAGGAATTAAATCAAAGTGGACGAATTGATAGAAGACGACTCCGCCCCCAAATCCCAGAGGAAGAAGGAATATCAGCATGTTCCGCATTCGCCGTTTAGTGATTAAGACGGGGTCAAAGTCTTTACAATCCTCTCCTGTCTTATAGCCCTTCCCAAAAATATTGAGATGGGGTTCTGATAAACCAATCTCCTGTAAAGCTAAATAGACTTTTTCTGCTTGGATGCGATCGCGTAAGGTTGCGATCAAATAGTCGGCCATGTCAATTTATCAGGACTATCGCTCTACACTATACTCATACCGCAACCCCATGACTTTTTGGCATCTTGGCTCAGTTTTTCCTTCAACTTCGATCTCGTTGGTCTAACCTTGCGATTGCCCTCCTCTCAGGACTTGCCGTTAGCGGGATCGTTCTGGGCATCCGCCAAGTCACCCGTTGGCAAATTGGTTTTCTGCGAGTTGAGGGGATGCAGGCCTTAGAACTGGCCGCCTATGATCACTTTGTCCAAGCCCAACCGGATTTGGGTCAAGATCCTCGGTTATTGGTGGTCGGGATTACCGAGGAGGATATTCAAACCATCGGACAATGGCCCATCCCTGACAGTGTGTTGGCTAACGCCTTCAAAAAACTGCAAACGCATCAGCCCCGCGTGATTGGCCTCGATATTTGGCGCAATTTACCCATTCCCAATCTTAAGGAACCCACCAAAACCGACGGCCATGCTCAGCTGGTTCAACAGATGAAAGGGTCGGACCGGGTGATTGTGATTACTAAATTTGGCACCGAAGCCGAAGTCCCCATCCCCCCACCTGAAGGTGTGCCAGATACACAGGTGGGCTTCAACGATACCGTAGTCGATTCCGGTGGGATCGTTCGTCGCAATTTGCTCTATCAAGGCGAGTACTTTCCCTCCTTTGCCCTGAGGATGGCCCTCCGCTATCTCAAAGACGATGGGATAGAGGATAAACCGAGCGAAGTCGATCCGAAGGTGCTTCAAATGGGTCCAACGGTGTTTTGGCCGTTGCAAAGTAATGATGGCTCTTATATCAATGCGGATACACGGGGCTATCAAATCATGATTAACTATCGCTCCGCTCACAACAGTGTGGAGCAGGTGAGTCTATCCCAGGTATTAGCAGACCAAGTTAGCCCCCATCTCATTAAGGACCGAGTGGTGGTTATCGGTACGATTGCTGAAAGTGGCAAAGATCTCTTCCACACCCCCTATAGTTCCAGTCTGGATGATCAGCAAACGATGCCCGGTGTGGTCATCCATGCCCAAATGGTCAGTCAATTCCTCGATGCGGCGGATGGAACCCGCAACCTCATTTCTGTCTGGCCGGAACCGGGGGAAATGATATGGATTCTCGGCTGGGCGCTAATGGGCAGTCTGCTAGCCTGGGGCGTTCGGCATCCGATGGGCTTGGTCTTGGGAATCGGTACTGCCCTAATCGTGCTGTATGGCGTTTGTCGAATCTTGTTCTCTCAGCAGATTTGGATTCCCTTAGTGCCTCCTTTCCTAGGATTTATCGGTGCGACGGGCTTGGTGGTGATTTACAATGCCCAGCAAGCTCAGCGGCAACAGAAAATGGTGATGAAGCTATTGGGGCAAAGTACCTCACCCGAGATTGCCGAAACCCTGTGGCAACGCCGTAATGAACTCTTGGAAGATGGTAAACTGACAGGCCAAAGAATTACGGCCACCTTGCTGTTTACGGATTTGAAAGGATTCAGCACAATTTCCGAAAAGATGTCTCCCGAGCAGTTGCTGGAGTGGCTCAATGAGTATCTAGAGGCCATGACCCAATGTGTGCAGGCCCATCATGGCGTGATTAATAAATTTACAGGCGACGGGGTGATGGCCGTTTTTGGGGCTCCGATTGCCCATGAAGATCAGGCTGCGATCGCAGAAGATACCCAAAATGCCGTGGCCTGTGCTTTAGATATGGGTAAACGCCTCGATGAACTCAATCCTCAATGGCAACAGAGTGGCTTACCCGCCGTCCAAATGCGGGCCGGGATTTTTACCGGGTCGGTGGTGGTTGGGAGTTTAGGCAGTAAAACGCGCCTAGAGTATGGTGTGATTGGCGATAGCGTCAATACCGCCTCCCGCTTGGAAAGCTTGGATAAGCAACGGCAAAGTTCTTCTTGTCGGGTATTGATTGCGAAGGAAACCCTCGATTACCTGGACAATCGGTTTGAGGTGGAGAATTGGGGAACCTTGGCCCTGAAAGGGAAAGTTGAACGGGTAGACGTGTATCAGGTTATCTCTGCGGTACAGTCCCTCAACCCCGAAGCAGACTCTAAAGCATAACCGTTTGATGATAGGTCCTGAAGGGTTAGGAACAACAGGATTTTCCTCGTCAGACTCCCCCAGGGTTTGATAGCTTAAGATACAGGATAAATTCGCTACAACCTTATGGACGCATCTGCCCAATCGCAACCGCCTGATATGACTGAGTTGGAGTCCCAACTCAACACCGGTTCAGAAAAAACACAGCTCCAAGTGATGCCAGATATTCTGGCTCAAGGGACAGCGGGTTATTCCATCTTGCAAAATTTTTTGCTGTCGCGTCAGCAGCAAACCTCCACCTACATTGACGGACGCTGCTATGAGTTGCTGTTAGGTACAGAAGTGTCGGACGTGCAGGCTTTCCTAGAGGAGCATTTTGCCACGGGTGTTGTCCCTCTTCGCTCTGAGCAAAATATCGACTACCTGCCACTCCAGCGATTACTGGCTAAGCAATCCTTTCAAGAAGCCGATGACTTAACCTTGAGTAAGCTTTGTGAGCTATCAGGACCTGCAGCTGTCAAACGGAAATGGATCTATTTCACCGAAGTTGAACAGTACCCCATTGCCGACCTGCAAACCATTAACCAACTGTGGCTGGTGCATTCAGAAGGGAAATTTGGCTACAGCGTTCAACGGCAGCTTTGGCTCAGTGTCGGTCGTAATTGGGATGCCCTCTGGCCCAAAATTAACTGGCGTTCGGGGCGAAACTGGACCCGTTGGCCTGATGAATTTACCTGGGATCTGAGTGCTCCACGAGGACATCTACCTCTGTCGAATCAATTGCGAGGCGTTCAGGTCCTCAATGCCTTGTTATCCCATCCAGCCTGGACCAGCTAGCCCTTTACTTGCTCCTAATTCATGACTGTAAATTCATGGCTGCAATGGAGAGAGGTGTAATGTCCCTTGCTCCACCATACCCAAGGCATTCTGAGCACCAAACCACCAATGCTGTCGATATTGATTGAGAAAATTCTGCCCGATCAAACCATCGACTTGCATCCGCTCAATTAAGGGGCTGGCAAGAATTAAGGCATTGAGCTCTGTCGTTTGATGCTGGCCAATCTGAATCGAATTAAGCTGCGTGGGTTGGGCTGCTTCCATACCCAATAGCCCCTGCAGTTGAACTGGCTTAGCGCTGCGAGAGAGGGCGAGTTGGTCAGCTAATTTGGGGGAGACAATGGTTTGAGTTGCGCCAGTATCCAAGGCAAAGGTAAAGGGTCCTTGACCATTAATCATGACTTGAACGGTCAACCAGCCCCCCTTTCCGGTTAAGGAAATTCCACCTTTTTGAGGCGTAGGTGGCAATAATTGGATCTGAGGTTGACTAGGGTCAATCACCATGTCGAATTGACTGAGAAAATCTAGCCCCAGAATCCCAGACAGATCATAGAGAATTGCCTGTTGCGACATTCCCAAAGGATGAATTTGCTGGACTGAGGCCTCCTCAATACTCAAGATCTGGGCTGGATAAATGCCAATCTGAGTTTTATTGCCACTCCCAAATGCTAAACCTTGGGTCAAGTTAGGGGGATAATCCTGCAGGGGTAAGTCCAATTGTTTCCCTAATCTCGTGTTGATGACGGTGTGGGTCGCACCCGTATCCAGTAAGAATTGCCCAGTATATCCCTTGATTTTGACCGGAAGGCTGAAGCAGTTGCTTCTAGGAATGGCTTGCAGGTTTACAACCGTTTGCCCCTGGCGCTGACGTTTGGGAATGGCAATCCCCATCGCCTCAAAGAATGCCAGCAGTCGTTGAGAAGCATCTGAACGTCGATTGCCATTGTCATCCAGCAGAATAAGCTGAGTGATGCAGGTTTGATAACGCTGAGTAGATTGCGTTGCACTAGATGAGCGACCCACACAGTCTTGGACTTGTTGCTGTAACTGCTTGCCTAGCTGAGAAGGTCTCGACTCTTGGGAAAAAGCTGAGAACTGAGGACTCCCCGACAGGATGCCCATACCAATTAACGGGAGAAGAACGAGCTGTTTCAAACCCACCATTTGCATTTTGTCTAAATTATGGAACATTCCAAATTGGGTTCTAACAATGAGACCTGCCAATCCTGGGGCTGAGGTAGCAATCGCTAATGTTGCGGCAGTAGATTAACCATGAATCTAATTTGAGGTCACGTCAGTAGAAAAGACAGAGGGTTGCTCATATTGGCTGCAAATCCTAGTATGCCGCGATCGCGATGTTCATACACCTGTTTACCCTGCTGATCAAAAAGGAACGTGCCACCCCGTTGGGTAATGTAGGTGGCATCCGGGACATAGGTCTGCCAGTGTTTTAAGACTTCAGCCATATTGCGCAGGCGCAATGTTGCCAGCTCAAAAGGACGTTGAAATCCTTTTCCGCCTGCCCGGTTAAACAAGGCGCCATTTACAGGCGGAAGGGGGAATGCCCTAACTTCTTCATCCTCGGCTATAAGTTGGGGAGCTTTGCGATCACCCCGATAGCCTCGAAATACTTCTGCCAAAGTTCCAGGGCTACCAATCCCCGCACACATCAGTAACAAATTGAGGTATGAATTCTGAACGGGTGAGAAAAACGGCATCTTCCAAGTCAGTCCCGGATACAGGTTGAGCTGTTGATGGAGTTGGCCAGTGGGATCTATGAATAAATGCTCTGGAGGGAATCCGGTGAAGTCACAAAATTTCTGTCCTGAGTTGCGATCGCCAATGCCCACCGCTCGAATTTGCACGCCTTTGGCTTGAATCTGTTCGGGCTGCCGCTGCAGCCACCAGGCATATTCCAAACTGTCAAAATCCCCCAGTTGCGGCCAGACTAGAATCAACTTTAGGCTTGCCTGCTCACAGTCGGATAAGAGAGGCACCACCGCACCATCACTGACCCGTTGAGATTGCGTTTGTTTAAAAATGGCGTAAGTATCCATCTCACCTGCTTATCGTCACTCCTTCTTGATCATGGAATGTCTCTCCTTTTTTTTCACACCAAATTGAGCAGCCAAGTTTTCACCTAAAAAAATACTTCCCACCTATCAATTATCCCAACCCATTTGAAGACAGATACAGCCTTCCCATCACCAACCTGCAAAAGGAATACTCATCTTTGTTGTGTTGGCCCCATAGATCTTCGATTGGATTCTGCGTTATCACAAATAAGGCAGAGCATTGATAGAAGAGATGGCAAATTCGCTGATTGAGGAAGAACGCATCCAAATCCTTAATAAACAGAACGTACAGCCAGGTGACTATGTTCTGTATTGGATGCAGCAGTCTCAGCGGGCCGAATACAATCATGCCTTGGAATATGCCATTCAGCAGGCCAATGATCTCCAGCTGCCTGTGGTAGTTTGCTTTGGTCTAATGGCCGATTATCCCGGATCTAATCTGCGCCACTACACCTTTATGTTGGAAGGCTTGCAGGATACAGAACAAGCTCTGATTCAACGGGGTATCAAATTTGTAATGCGCTATGGCAACCCGGATCAGACTGCCCTGGAGTTGGGGAAAAACGCCTCGTTGGTGGTTTGCGATCGCGGCTATCTTCGTTTCCAACGGCAGTGGCGAGACAGTGTAGCTCAAAATGCCCACTGCCAAGTGGTGCAAGTGGAATCGGAAGTGGTGGTGCCTGTAGAAACCGCTTCCGTCAAAGCCGATTATGCGGCCCGCACCATCCGCCCTCGCATCCATCGTCACTTAGACCGTTTTTTGATTCCATTTGCCTCAACCCCAGTTCAGCACTCCTCTCTACATCTAGATCTCAAGACTTTAAATCTCAGCAATATTGAGGCCATTCTGGCAAAGCTGCCCCTTGACCGTAGCGTGCCCCCCGTTAGTTCTCTGTTCCAAGGCGGCACCACTCGGGCCAAGGAAATCCTAGAGCAGTTTTTGCAAAAATCTTTTGCCATCTACGCTGACCATCGCAATCAGCCCCAAACGGATGACGTCTCCTATATGAGCCAATATCTGCATTTCGGCCAAATCTCTCCCCTATATTTGGCTCTGCAGATTCAATCCATGGGCAATGTCCCTCGCGATAACGTCGATACCTATATCGAAGAGCTGATTGTGCGGCGAGAGCTAGCCATGAACTTCGCTTATTACACTCCTGACTACGATGCCTATAGTTGTCTCCCCAACTGGGCCAAAACGACCTTAGACAACCATCGTCACGATCCTAGAACACCCTGTTATTCCCTAGAACAGCTGGACGAATCCCGTACCGAAGACCCCTATTGGAATGCCGCTATGCGGGAAATGAAACACACGGGCTATATGCATAACTATATGCGCATGTACTGGGGCAAAAAAATCATCGAATGGACCGCTACCCCAGAACTCGCTTTTCAAACCGCCTTAGACCTCAACAATAAATATTTTATCGATGGCCGCGACGCCAATTCCTACACGGGCGTCGCCTGGGTTTTTGGCGTCCATGATCGGGGCTGGAGAGAACGTCCTATTTTTGGCACCGTTCGCTATATGGCGGCCAGTGGCCTTAAACGCAAATGCGATATTGATGGCTATATTAAAAAGGTCAATCAGCGAATTAAATCTCTGCTTCCTACCTCATAGCACTGCATCGGTTCCTGAAAAGCGAAGCAACATCAGGACTCTAGGTTGACACTAGGGGTGGAGGACCGTCTTCTGCTAACGTATCCAATAGTGTATCGCTAACGCATTATGGCTGAAGTACTGTTATTTAACGCCCTCCGTGATGCCATTGACGAAG
>NZ_JANQOP010000164.1 GCF_028285745.1 Acaryochloris sp. IP29b_bin.137
CAAAAACTTCGAAGCCTGCACACGCAACGCCCTCACCATCGCGGCTCGTCAGGCCCTAGGACTGGCGGAAGATGCCAAGCTACGGAAGCATCTCATCATCACCTACCTGCCCGAGAACGTTCGGAAGCGGGACGGTGAGGATGCAGATACCACTTCTGAGCTGTGCCAATTCGCCCAGCAATTAAAGGATGGCTCAGTGAACCTCCGGGAGACGGAGCATTGCATCCGACTCGCTGAAATCCTAGACCTGGATAATACGCAGATGGCGAAGAAAGCAGCCAAACCCGAGAAGAAGGCCAAGGGCTTAACTCGGATGCAGAAGGCGGTCTACGGACTGCTGAAGCAAGCTGCAATGGGGGATGCCGTGGGGGTCGCCGCAGCCTATGAGACGGCTTTAGTCTGCAACCTGAAGAATATCGCTGGGATTCTCACAACTGGCGAGACTCTGAAGGGAAAACAGGATGAAGTCGGTGCTCTCGTGGATGAGGTCTGCGGTTTGGCGGGTGTTCAGTACAAGGATACTGAAGGGGTTGAGCAATACCTCATCAGTTTGTACCCCAGCTATGCCTCAGATATTGGGGGTGCCTTTGAATGGCACACGGCGAAAGCCTGGAGTACGGCTCGGTACAACATCGACCAGTACCTCCAGTCCAGGCAAGAGCAGGCTGCGTAATCTTTACCGAAATCTCCCCTCCGATCCTTCATTGGGTTGGAGGGGGTTCTTTTTTGTGTGTATTCCTGAATTAAAGCCAAGGAATCAATGGGGACAACTGAATTCAATTGATAATCAAAGTTAAGGTCAATATTCTCGGGGTATCAAGGGACAGTGGCACTTGAAGTAAAGGCACTAGAAACTGCTGTAACTGGAATTGTAGGGATTGGTGTCAAAGTCTTTGGTGAATTCCTAGCGGAAGATCCTCTTAAAACCACAAAACAACAGATATACAACTGGTCTGAAAGCTACGTAAAAAATTATCTGAAGCGCCACAGTCAGATCCAAATATTAGGAATGTCCCAGGCCATATCCTTAGATGATATCTACACCAATGTCAGGATGTTAGATGCTGAAACTATCAAAAGTTTAGAAAGTGTTGAAGGGCTAGAGCAGTTATATCGAGAGGCCAATCAAAGAGGTTTTGGGAAGAAAGCATTGGCTAAACAGAAGGGTATAGCGGTTGCGAACACAGAACAATATCTTTGTGTATTGGGAGGTCCGGGAATTGGGAAAACAACCTACTTGCGTAAGGTGGGATTGGAAGCTCTTCTTAGAAAAGTGGGGAGTTACGGGCATGAGAAAATTCCCGTATTTTTAGAGCTAAAGCGATTTCGAGACCCAAACTTAAATATCGAAAAATCTATTGTAGAAGAGTTTGAGACCTGCGGATTTCCAAATCCTGAAAAATTTACTGAACACGCTCTCAAATCAGGAGACTTGCTTATCCTTTTGGATGGCCTTGATGAGGTGCCCAGCGACAATTTCAATCAAGTTGTTCAGGCCATTAAGGATTTTTCAGACCGATACTCTGAAAATCGATTTATCACTTCCTGTCGCATCGCTGCTTATCACACCTACTTCACGGGATTTAAAACTGTTGCCATTGCAGAATTCGACGATGATCAGATTTTTGATTTCATCAAAAACTGGTTTCAGGCCGATCCGAATCCTCAGTTGACCCCAGAGAAAAAGGCAGAATATGCAAACACGATTTGGGAGCAGCTCAAAACATCTGAAAGCATTGGTACAAAGGAACTATCACAAACTCCATTGCTGCTGACGTTCGTCTGTTTGGTCTTTCGCCAAAAAAAGACAATTATCGACAATCGGGCCAAACTCTATGCCAAGGCTCTAGACATCTTATTGGAAGAATGGGCCAAGTCAAAATTGCTGGAGGAAAACTGGGAAATCTATCAAGACCTCAGCGTAGAATTAGAAAAAGATATGTTGGCATCAATTGCTTATGTTGGGTTTGAGGAAGACAAGCTATTTTTTGAAAAAGATGAATTAGCTGAGCAAATTACTGCCTTTTTGACTGATAACCTCAATGCTCCAAAACATTTGGATGCTAATAAAGTCATTGATGCGATCGCAGTTCAGCAAGGGATTTTTATCGAGCGGGCCACCGATATCTATTCCTTTTCTCACTTAACGCTTCAAGAGTATCTTTGCGCCGAGTACATCAGGGAATGGGATTTGACAGGTAAATTAGTAAAAAATCATGCTAACGATGAGCGTTGGAGGGAAGTATTTTTCCTTATTACAGGTTTGAAGGGGCGGGCTGCGATCAGCCTCTTGGAAAAACTGGAAGGACAAACTCAAGAGTTATCTGAACATCCCAACGTAAAGAGATTGCTAGCTTGGGTCAAGGTTAAGACATCTTCTGCAGCCAGTGACTATTCTGGTGAAATTAAACGAGTATTTACCCTAATACTAATTTTTGACCTTGCCATCGCCATCGCCCACGCCCTCGATCTTGACAGAGCCATTGCCCTTGCCCGCGACCGCGACCTCACCCGCGACCTTGCCCGTGACCTTGCTCGCGACCTTGCCCGCGACCGCGACCTTGCCAGCCCCCTCGCTCGCGCCAGCGCCCGCGACAGCGCCCTTGCCCGCGACAGCGTCAGCGCCCGTGACCTTGCCCGCGACCGCGCCTGCGTCAGCACTAAGTTTGCCCTAGACAAGCAACTCATTACAGATGTTGATTTTCAACCCCTCATCTCATATCTAGAAAACTCATTAGAAGCATCAAATAGTTCAGCCGAAAAACTCACCTCGATAATCTGCTCGTCCCTGGATATCTCTCCAGAATTCTTTGATCTATCCAAAGATGATGTTCAAGTGTTCACCAAC
The DNA here is from genome assembly GCF_028285745.1 of Acaryochloris sp. IP29b_bin.137. GTDB lineage: Bacteria > Cyanobacteriota > Cyanobacteriia > Thermosynechococcales > Thermosynechococcaceae > Acaryochloris. The sequence continues at coordinate 2,849 of NZ_JANQOP010000164.1, forward strand.
TACCTCTCCACTTGCCAGCTCATGATTGATTGCAGCAAACAAGCCAGTGGACTTTCAGCGCAACAGTGGGAGGCCATCAAGCAGCGGATGTTCTCACCCCCTCAGTCTGGAACTTCTATTTGATGGCTGGAATGGCGTTCTAGAATAGTCATTTATGATTCCGCTTAGTCAACATTTGTATCCCAAACCTCCACAATCCCATCAATGATTCCCCTCGCATAATTTTGGGATTCACTTTCAGGAACATCATCATCAAATTCACCATGACTAATCAGTATTTGAACCTGGTCGATGTTCAGACAGGCTTCGTAGGGGGCTATCTTCGATGAGGTTTCCGACGCCTGGAATATCTCGTGAATCTTAACGAAAATTTCGTGACTTAGAAGGGCGTTAGCCCTGGCGACTGCATAGGCTTTGCCAATATCAGTCCATGATTGTTGCGACACCTCAAGCCCCCACTCCAGTCGCTAGATAATCTGCTGTTTTAGCTCTCGTTGGGTCAACGTATCCCCCAGTAGCAAGTTGGAAAACTACTGAGGGATAGGGATGCCCCGAAGAGGTGGAACGCGCCTAGTCAGTAAACCCCGGAGAGGAGTGTCTATCCGGGGCGAAAGACTGTCACTTGTTAAAGCGATAGCTTACCTCTGATTACAGCTTGCCAATCCAATGTAAAGAAGCCGTAAAAACCTCTGTCAGTCAGATTTTTGGGTAGCCTAATACTACTGAATCCTCTCTGTTTGAAGAGTTGTTAGCGAATATCATGGCTTCATCACTTCATCTGTTTTGGAACAAAAACTTTGCCGTCAACCCTCCCCAATTCACACAAGGACCCAGCCTGGTCACAGACTATTCCAGTGCCTGTGTTCCTGCCAATGAAATAGCCTGCAATTAAACCGACAGCAAGGCATATGAGCATCAGAGTCATGTCCTGCCATCGGTCCCGGTTCAGCTTGACCTTGAGCCGTTCTGTTCGTGTGAGCGTCGTGCGTTCTCCACGACCTGATTGAGGATGTCGTCTACCTGCTGATCCGTGACGAGGGGTTCGGGCTGATAGTCGTTTCCCAACTTCCCCAGGCCATCGTTTAGCCCCCGGTAGAATGCCCCATCCACGACCTTGGCTGCGAGTTCCTGGTTATGCTGAATCCTGCCTTCCATCCCTTGAGCAATTTGCAAGCCCGCTGCATAGGACCGTTGGGCGGGGGTAGCTAGGTTGTGCGCTGGATTGTTGCCTGTATGGTTACCCGTGTGGTTGTCTGTATGGTTACCTGCAACCATATCGCTCGATTGCACGGAAGTTAATGCAGAGCTGTCTTGTTCAAAGGCAGCATTCACGCTTTCTTTGCGCTCCTCCCAAGCCTGGTTCAATGCATCGTAGTCTGTGATTTCGCCACTATCGACCCAGCTACGGACAGTGCCGATGCAGTATGCGGTCTGGGGCTTGAACTTTGTGCCATTCGGTTTTAAACCCATTGCCTTGAGAGTGTTGCCTAACTCCTCGTCTGCATTGTCGATGCCGTGGAAAAATTGTTCTAAGAGTTGTGCTCGGGTGATGGCATCACTATTGGATTTCGTCGTCATCGTCAATTATCTCCGCATTAATTTGTTGGACTGAGGGTATGGCCTGGATTGGCCCGTTTGAGTTTACGGTTTGGTGGCCGTTATCACCCTGTTTTTTGGCCTCAAGCTTTGCCCTTTTCTCAGACCTCTTACGTGCCTTGGTAATGTCCCTGAAGTAATTGCTCAAAGTGTGACCTTTGATGTCGATGCCATTTTTGTTTAGGACTTGGGCGATTGAGCCAAAGGTGTGGCCGTCATTCAGGAGTGATGCGATGTCTTCATACATTTCTTCGACGGCTATTCTGCGGCTAATGTCCTCCGGTTCATTCGGTGGTGGGACATTCTGTAAGGCTTCTTTGACGTCAGCCAAGATGCTGCGTTTTAACTTTTGCTTAGACATGACTCCTCCGTGATTTATATCGCTATGAGAGTCTACGGATGTGTCTGGGTTGGTGTCGGGGTAGTGACCGTGCTCGTGTCTGGAGTCATTCCTGGGAGTGCCGAACAGGAGTCCACGGATATGTCTGGGATGATGTCCTTGGTTGTTCGGGGGGCATGCTCGGGAGTTCCGTATGCTCAAGTGGAGGGGTGATGCAACGGGAATGCGGAGAGAATGCGGAGAGGGATTTATGAGTGCTTGGTGCTGAGATGGGACGGGAATGTGGCGGGGGATGGTTTCAGTGTGTGGCGGGAGTGGGAAGAGTGGGGATTTGCTGAGGCATAAACTGCATGATACTTATGCCTGTGGATACCAATGCAATTTTCAATCCATCAACAAAGTAATCGTCAGAACGACAACAAGGGCATTTTCAACCCAATAAAAAAGTAATCGTCAAAACGATATACGAACCAACAACAAGGCGAATTACGAAGTGGATAGAAAACGGATAGCAAAACGACTTACAGAACAACTAGCAATGAAGTAACTGAGCAACTAGCAATCTGGGTAACCACCATGATTTCCAACTCAAAAGTTTCAGGCCGAGGATTGGGACATTACCACACTCGTGAGGACGGACAAGAAGCTCCGGGTCATTGGCTTGGTCAGGGTGCAAAAGAAATTGGATTGAAAGGAGAAGTCAAGCGACAAGAGCTAGAGGCAGTGGCGCATGGGAAAGCACCCAATGGTATGAGGCTAAAGGCCAAACGCTCTCAATGGAGACAAGGCAGCTATCGCAATGCCCATCGTGCAGGTACAGACGCAACTTTCAGCCCACCAAAATCTGCATCAATCATCGCATTAGTCGGTAATGACAAACGAGTGATTGAAGCTCATGAACATGCAGTATTAGACACATTGAAGGAGATAGAAGAAACCTGCTCAATTGCCAAGGTACGAACGGGGGGCACTCGTCGGAATGAAGTCACTGGCAAACTGATTATCGCCAAGTTCGACCATCGCACCACTCGACCGAACGATCAGGGCATACCGATGCCTCAGATTCACAGTCATAGTCTCATTTTCAACTCAACAAAGTGCAAGGATGGCAAATGGAGAAGTTTGGAGAACTGGAAGTTCTTCAGAACGGATAAAAAGCGATTGCGTCGGCACTATATCAACGGATTAGGGGAACGACTCAAAGAGTTCGGCTACCGAATCAACTATGAACGGGATGGACTCCTCTTCACCATTGAGGGCATCACTAGAGAACAGGAACTAGCCTACTCCGAACGGACGAAGGCAATGGAACAAGAAATGGGTAAAAGTGCCAATGGTGTGAGCTACAAAAAAGGTAGATTCGCAGCACTGAAGACGCGAAACCCCAAGGTGCCATTTGAGCATGAGCGGGTGCATGAGAAATGGAGAGAGATTGCATCACGTGAAGGCATAGCCTTTGATAGAGTCCCTGGCTTAGTTCGTACACCCAAGGAGATACCCCTACCTGCACGGGTCAGGCTTGAACTGAAGTGTCTGCAAATCTCCCATCGCATTAAAGCTCAAGTAAGAAGAATGCATGAGGTCTGGGATAAAACTCATGGAAAGGTCGATATCAGTCAGTACAGTGAAGCTGACTTGATGAAGTTACTCCAACCGAAACATCTCAGTGATAAACACTGGAATGAATTAGTGGTTGAGAGCAGCATCGAACCTGCAATCGCCAGTGCATCCTTTGAGACAGTTCCAGGTGAAGATGCCATTGAATTGGTCTTGGGTAAAAAACTGGAGTCTCTGGGGGGCCATGCCCAGCAGTACGTCACCAAATCCGTCGAAAGCTTACTGGAAAACTACAAGCATCTGGAGGATGGCGGCTTATGGTGTCCAGGCAGTGGAGAATATGGGCAACTCAAGCCTGAAACTCCCAGGAAGGATGAGAAGGGCAAGACGATTAAGTATGAAAATCCCCCAGGTGTGCCATTAGGGGTGATGCTCCCGGAAGGTCCGGGGATCAACTGGGATGAGATTCGGCGCAACGTCAATATTCCCGTGGGGATTACGGAGGGGAAGAAGAAAGCGGCGAGTGCATCATCTCGGGGGCTGAATACGATTGCTCTGTCTGGGATGAATGGGGGGTTAAAGAATGGGGACTTGAGGGAGGACTTGAAGGGGTTCGACTGGAAGGGTCGCAAGGTCTACCTCGTGTTGGACAAGGATCCAAGTCATAAGCTGAAGACGCTTCGGGATGGGGCAAGGGAGCTGTATAAGCTGGGGGCAATGTTGGATTACTATGGCGCGGATGTGGTGATCGGGACGATTCCCGGCAAGCTCAAGGAGAAGGTGGGCCTGGATGACCACTTCGCTAAGGGGAGGACGCTAACGGATCTGAAGTGGCGCACGGTGGATGATTTTGGGATGAACTCTCCGTATCTGACGCAGAAATATCGGGACCATAACAAGGAGCGGATGGAGCGGGGGTATAGCGTCTATGACAATCCCATCGTGAGGGACGATGGGACGAGGAATGATCTGGATTTTGGGTTGGAGCGGTGAGGGATGGTGTTCGGGAATGTATTCGTTAGGAGAATCTTTTCTTAGAGGTGCCCTTTGTCTGAATCTTGCTCATGTACCGTAGATATAGTAGCTGCTAGTCAAGTAGATTGACAGGTAGCTATCAACTAGCTGGTTTATCTCCTAAGATGCCGTAAAGAGGATTACGTGCTTGGCGATCGCGATATTGCCCCCATTTCCAAAGAATCGTACATAATCCTAAAATAACCAATTCAATCAGAATAACCATGAACAAAGAATGACTATTCTCGGACAGTACACTCATCATAGTTACAGTGGCGAACCATGTGGTGATGGGTAACCAACAGAAGAAAGGGAAGGCAAAAATGGCTGTAAACCTTAGCCAACTTTGTCTTGGAGGATCATTCCTGCTCAATAATTCTATGCCATAGCCACTAAGCCAAGCCAAAGCCACACCCACAATCCCAACCCTAGCCAAAGCCACACCCAAAGCCAAAGCCCCAACCACAGTCATAACCCCAAACAAAGCCCTAGCCACAGTCATTTTCTCAGCCCCAGACACACCCAAAGCCAAAGCCCCAACCACAGTCATAACCCCAAACAAAGCCTTAGCCACAGTCCTTTTATCAGCTCCAACCATACCCAAAGCCAAAGCCCCAAGCAAAGCCACACTCACAGCCATACTCACAGCCACACTCACAGCCACAGACCTATATAAAGTTTCCCCGCCCCCCAAAATTAAGCCATCTTGCCAGAAGAGTTGGAACTCATTCCAGAAAGTCATAGGCCCTTGGAGCCCAACTCGCATAAATACATTCGGTTCTAGACGACCTTCAATACCCAGCAATAGAAATACCCAAAAAGTAAATATAATTAGGACAAACCACCCCACCAACAATGAATCTGGATTAGTCTGTAAGGCAATTACGACTCCCCAAAGCGCGAACAAAGACATTAAAAAGGCGGTAATAAGGGTAAGATAGTAATGCCATCCTTTCTTAAAGTCATACTCTAGATATTGATACAGAGAACGCCAGTCATTTGGTGCAAGTTCACGATTAGTGTTGATGAGACGCACGAGGAGATCCAACTGCTGTCTGGGATTCAAACTCGATAAGGTATAGTTCCAGCTCGTAAGAGAGGTTAAAGTGTGCTCAGATTTCCGGTTTGGAGATATTTCTACTCTTGCCTTTAGTAGCAGAGCCTCCACCTCCTTGCGAGTAGCTTTAACCAGGTCATGGGTCATTTCAGGCTGTTCAAGCAAAAACTCAGCTCGATCGGTTAAAGAGTTTGGTATCTGATTCCTATCCAAAATCTCAATCGTACAGAGCGGAATAGCTAGACGAGGATCTAGTAATGGCACTGGTCTCGGAATTTGCACCAAGTCTCCATACCCTATCTGGTAAGCTATCCGACCCGCGACGATAGGTAAGGTCGATTCAGAAGTGGTTGGGAAAGGACTCCATATCCAGTCCACCCTAAGGGCTTGACGTTGGCTTTCATTTAGGGTGTATTTTTCAAGAGCTTTCTCAATGGGCGTGTCAGCGATCAGCATCCCCAAATACCACGCAGCCCGAGTCGCTTTGCAACTATCTTCATTCCATAGCCAATGTACTAATGCCATAGCTGCTTCTGGAGTAGCGATTTCGGCGAGGTCTGACATAGCCTCTTTCCAAACATCATCGTCTTTGATCCAGTGGGCTAATGCTGGGACTGCCAAATTTCCCATACGGACCAACGGTTCTCTCAGATTCAAGGCATCAGTCTTGTACTGCTGGGACAACTCAGGAACTGCTTTGGATAGATTTGTCCAGGACAGGGCATTAGCAGCACCCTGACGTCTCTCCAAATTGTTTTGTTCACATGCTAAAGTGTCGGCTAAAAATTGAAATACGGCATCTCCTCGAGTTCGAGAGTTTGACGCTACAGTACCAAATGCCTGGGCAATCGTGTCTTCTCCCCCAGCTTGGGTCAGTTGGCTCTTAAATTGGCCAATAATTCTCTCTGCTTCTGCTTCTTGCACGCTTAGGGCATCAGCAAGGCACTCAAACCCTGTAATCGCGTCTTGTTGATAAATTGAAGTAATGAGGTTGGTACTATCACTGGATAAACCACACCAAAGCTTGACCACTTCCCGCCAAGTCCCTGGCTCTGCCCAAAATCGTTGGATAAGTTCAGCCTCTTTTTCCTTTAAGGCTTCTGCAGCAAAATATTCTTGTAGCGTCAGATGGGCAAACTGATAGTTTTCCCCACCATCTAAACGGAGTAAAAGGCCACTGCGCTCGACAATTTCACGCGAAATCGGTTGAGTGTCTTGTTCAGAGTTGCGATTGAGATTTGGTAGCACTGATCCGAGTTGTTCAAGCAATTCACTGTACTTTATACTGCGAAGATTATTCTGAGCTGACCCACTTCGCTTTTGATTAAAAAGGGCTAGGTGCTTCAAGACGGCATGTTTTTCAGTAGCCTCATACTTGTTATGCTCTTTTTGCCACTGCCCTAGAAGAAAGCGAGTTGACTCCTCGTAAAATCTAGCTCGGGAATAGGGCAACTCAATTCCTTCTGAATAAAGAAAGGCAATGATAGTAAGTAGCAGTGGATTACGTGCCAAAGCCATGATCCGAGGCCGATCACTTAAGGTTTGCAGCAGTTCCTTCAGCGATCCCTCGGGGGGCATTTTCTCCTCCCATGCCCCCAGAAAACGGCGAATTTGCTGATCACTAAACTCGATAACGTCCAACCGTTTATCAGTTATCGGTGGATCAAATTGACCACTATAGACCATAGTGCGGCACGATATGACCGCTCGACAGTCTCGATAGGTCTCCAGTAAATCCTTGATGCATGCCACAACCTGAGGTCGCGCATTGCTACTTACTTCGTCTAAACCATCCAGAAGCAGCATCAATTTTCCTTGATTGAGTTGCTGACGCACAAAGCTATTTGCTTTAGGCCAACCATGCAGATTAAAAACCTGCACAAGTTCCAGAATTAAATCTTCTTGCGTCAGATCAGCTTTTTTGAGTCGATTCAATTCCAACAACACTAATACTGGTCGCCCTGGCAACAAAAGCTGTCCTTGGGCATAGGAAAAGAATAGATACCGCAAAAGCATAGTTTTCCCAGAACCCGGTGCACCAGTCACCATCAAGCGCGAATAGTCCCTGACTGCTTGCGCTGCATCCAAGCCTGCTTTGACACCTTGATTAGGCTGTTTAATGCTGTCCTTAGACACTTTGAGGGCCACATAGATCTGGTCCATAGGCAAAGGACTGTATGGTCTAAAAGGGATGAAAACCTGGCTATACTTATCAATTACAGTCCGCTGGTATCTTCTCAGGGCAAGGTTGTGCAAGAGAGGATTACCTGCTAGTCGTTGGAATAACCACTCCCAAACCTTTGTAAATCTTTTTTTGATCTGATCCTTAAAAGTCGTCCCTAAAACGCCTACTATGAGGCTAATCAACATCGCCCACTCTTTCGGAAACTTGTTAAAGGCTTTCTCTAGAAGGCTTTTAGAGGGCTTTAGACGGTCATATTCTGTTTCATAAATCTCCTCAATCTCAATCGGGGTCAACCCCACTGGATTATTCCGGTAGGTATTAAGAATCCGATCAGTTTGAGCCTCCCCCTTCTTGGCATGACGAGCTGCATGCTGCTTGATCCAAGTCTCTAATTCCTGCCGATCCTTCGGTTGACGTGCGTTGCTTGGAAGGATAGTTCCAATGAGAATGGTCCAAGCTAACCCCAAAGCAAATAGAGTTACCAGCAGGCGCTTACCCAATTTTGGCCTCGGTCTATGGCGAAAGGCACAAATCTTATCAGTGAATACCCGCGAGACTGACTTGATCTGATGATACAAACGATACCAACTAAAAATGGCATGCTTTAACATCAGGTAATACCTTCATATCATTAACCAAGTATTTTGACTCAAAAAAAGATTTTTTCGGACTTAGCAGCCCATTTTAATATTTTTTTAAGGGTGAGCCTTCTGAAACTCTTTACCCGTCCTCAATAACAGTAAAAGATTCATCAATAACAGTATTAATACCCTCGGCTCATACCACTAAGGCCGCCGCAAGTGCGGATATCGCCCCCAGTAACGACGCATGGCCTCATCCTTTAGTGCTTTGAGCTTAGCTTTTTCCTCAAGCTCCTTGTTAATCCGTCTTTGCCTTTCAGCCTCCCTCTTAGCCTGTACCTCCGACGTATTCAAACACCAATCACTCAACAGTGGTGCATACTTCGCCGTCTTCTTGATGCAGCTTTTCTTTGACCTCATCCCTAACTTGTACTCAAAGGCTGCTTGAATACCTTCACCACAGTACGTCACGACGATAATGGGAATGACCAACATCAGGGTATAGGTCACGATTTGGGCGTAGATTCCCATACCAGGGATTCGGGACCGTGTGACTACAAAGTACTCGTATCTTCTATAACTCATCGTCTTCAGACTCCTCTTTCTTTTTGAGGGGTAACATCTCGGCTGCATATTTCGTTCGTAACCGGATGTCTTCCTGAGCGTACGGTTTGGATTGACTCGCCGAGATCAGCTCAGGCTGCATATGGGTTTCCCACCGCTGCTCCGATAGCTGAATGATTTTCTGGTTTTTCTCAGGGACTCGGATCCTTCGCTTGACAGGGATAAATGCCTCCGTCTTTGTCTCAAAGCCAGGTGACACCATTAGAGCCGTCCCTTGGGGCATCCGATTGATTTCCGTGGCTTCTAACGCCAGTTTCACCTTGACCTGATCCGAGACATTGCTGGAGCTGCCCCCTTTGTTTCTCCCTCGGGATTTGAGGGTGTAATCCACCTCAACATCCCCCGTCCACTTCGCCATCTGATGAGCCACGTTGATGTTGTTGGGGTTCATAAAGGCTTTGGTCGGAGAACCCGTATAGATAATCTCTGCCCCTTCTTTGCCATACCGCTCAATCAACTGGTGGACGGACTGAAAGCCCAAGATGCCACAGAACCCGTCCTCTCTCCCTTCACTCAGCCAGTTCTTGATTTTCGGCAAGGTCAAAGCGGGCAGCTCATCACAAAAGAAGGCCAGGGGTGTTTCCCTCGGTTGGGTGAGATTATGCTCGATGATGGCATGGGCGAACATACCAATGGAAGGCGATAGCACCTCTTTATAGGCCCGGTTAAGGCCAATAATCAGCATTTGTTTGGGGCCGACATCAAGGGGGACGGTAGTTTTGCCGATAATCGAGGGTAAGAACTCCAGTGCCGTCATCTTGTCTAGGAGCTGGAGACAGGTGGAGAGGAGAGCCGTAAACTGTCTAGCGTTGCGCTGGGCGGCTATGACTTGCCCAAACATGGCAAAGATGGAGGGGGGAATCTTATCTCTGTTGTCCTTGAGTCGTTGGGGTAGATCATCGAGAGACAGCATGGCCCTCAAGGTGAGGATATCGGCATACTTCCAGGTCTTGATCAGGCACAGTCCCGCCGCTAGGGTCTGGGTGCTGGCATCGTCCCAGAACTTATCCCCTTCACTTTGGACTTTGGATTGCACCATATTGAGCTTGGCGACCTTGATAATTTCCTCAGCTCGGATGGTATCGATGGGGGACCGTAGTAGGTCAACGGGGTTAAGGGTGCCCGTCTCTGGGAAGGTGGGAGCTAAAACCCCGACCTCATAGCCACATCGTTTGGCATAGTCAGCTATCCTGGCCGTCTGTTTGGGGTATTTGAAATCAACCATCACACAGCCCCAACCTTGGAAGACGACGGAGAGCATGAACTGATTAAAGAAGGTGAAGGTTTTACCGCTGTCGGGTCCACCCTCGACCAAGATTCCAGGCAATACCCGTCGGAACCAGATGGTGTCTTTGGATTCTGGGTCACCTAGCCAGAGAACGGACTTGTTCAAGGTGGTGGCGACTTCTTTGATGCCTTGTCTCCTAGCCCGGTCCAAGATGGCTTGGTCCCCCACGCCTCCCTTGGCGAGTTTCTTCTTTTTGCCCTGGTAGTTTTTGGCAATGATGGCAACCAGGACTAGAAAGCCGAGGAGGATAAAGTCTGGGGCATTCTGTCTAAACCATTTCGATTCAAAGAAGGTCGGTTGTTGGGCTGACGTGGTGGCATTAGTATCCATATACTATCTCCCATCTCTGCCCTCACGTTCTAGGGTCTTCTCATGGTTGCGATGGATGCTAGCGGCCTCAGACCGGGTGATATCGTTGGCTTGCACAAATCCTTTTCTCAGTTCTAGGGCTGGCTTTTCCTGACCGTTACGAGTGAGCCTGACATTTCGAGCATTCTTGCTCTCGATGGTGAAGTTTTTGCCTTTGAACACATAGCGGCCATCGGTCAGTCGTTTACCGTTCTGTTTGTTGATTTCATGGAGCTTGCGGCCTAGCTCTCTGGGTTTGCGACTGAAACGGGTGTTGTCCTTATCCTTAGCCTTATCGTCCTTACCTTTGCCATCCTTTCCCTTGTTGTCTTTCTGGGGAGGAAAAGCATTAGCTAGAAGACCGAATACGATCTGATTCATTTCTCTAGCTAATTCACTGGCTTCATGCTTTTTGACGGCGGTGTAATCGTCTGAGTTGGGCATGATGGATCCTCATAGAGTGCTGTTTGAGGATACGGGTTCCGTGAAATCATCCCCTTAAAGCCACTGAATGAGGGGATTGTGTTGCTAGAAAAGGTCATTATCAATTGGTAAATCACCTTTGAGTCTGACCCATACTAAAACTCATACCTAAATACTATTGCGCTGAATTCTGCCTTGAGTGGAATAGCTGAACCCTTGATTCCATCCGCCAAATATCTGATTAAATTGGGTCGATTATCGCGACACCAGACTTTTAAGGATGGGGAGAATAAGCTTTGGACCTGGGAAGAAGACAATACCGAGCTGCTTCATCATGCTCAGCGTGTCACCTTGTCCCCAATGTTCTATCACTTTCCCGTCAGCAATCCGATCAATGTGGACGACTGTGAAGCGAACGGATCGGCCAGATGCAGGAATCCCCATCAGCTCTCCTTGATGAGTACCGCTAAAGGTTCCACGGGTGAAGACTTTATCCCCTTCAGCAATTGCTTCATCTAAAACATGGCATCCATCGGGAAATGCGGTAAACATCATGGCCCCATATGCCATCACTGCGTCGATACCTTCAATGGGTTGTTCATCCAGACCCCGCGCGATGATATCGGCAGATATCAATTCTCTCCCTTTCTCAATATCTTGTTGGTCAAACACCTCATAGAATTTCAAGGCTATGGCTTTGTTCTGTTCTAGGGTCATTGTTGTTCTCAGCAGGATTCGTTATTTGGACAACATACAGTTGCTGGTGACCCGTGACATTGATCTGGGTTAAGAACGCCTTGTCTGAATTCTGCGCTTCAATCGACTCAATGATTCGGGTTCAATCCCGAGATAGGAGGCAAGATAGTGCTGTGGGATTCGTCTCAAGAGTGCAGGTTCAGTGTTGATGAACTTCAGGTAACGTTGTTCCGCTGAATCTCGATAAAGGGTCAGTAAACGATCCCGTAGCCCAAATGCCAAATCTTCTACGACTAGCCGTAGGAGCTTCTGTCCATTAGGCAAAGCTTCCAACACTTCTAGGGCTTGATTATTGATCATTAACACTGATGAATCTTCAACGGCTTGGCACGACAAACAAGCGGGTTGATGGCGTCGCATACTCTCGTAGTCCCCTAGTGTCTGTTGCTCAGGGTGAAAGAATAAGGTGATTTCTTTGCCCTCTTTAAGAAAGAAGCTTCTCAAGCAGCCTGTTTTGGTGATACCAACAGCGTTACAGATATCCCCCTCGTGAAATAAGTAGTCTCCTCTATCCACCTGCTTGGTTTCTAGGAATGGATCGACTAATGCTACATCAACTGGGCATTGAGGATAAAACTTTCGGATAAAGGATCCTAACCATTCATACATCTTGAGACTAAGCGGATCTGAAGAATCAAGGCTAAACACATTATTTCAGATTCACTCAATCCTGTTCTAAGGTCCATATTAGTAAAGAACCATTGGGTGTCTATGGGACGTTAGCGATAGCCGCCGCATTGATACCCTCTAGCTTGCTGGGATCCGGGAGATGATCCAAGGGATTTAGATTGCGGCTTTCACAGCGTTTAAGATGAATCGCCGTGGCATCCAAGGCCAAGTCAATGGGTAGATAGCGCATAAAGTACTCACGGGTCTGCTGCTCCGTGGGGTTATTGGC
>NZ_JANQOP010000165.1 GCF_028285745.1 Acaryochloris sp. IP29b_bin.137
TTTCGTCTCCTTTGCATTGATCGAAGGAGACTTTTCTACCGCGGGATAGGTTAAACCTGACGAGTCCTGCGCTAAAAGCGCAGGCTTAGAAATGATAGTGATTTGATTGACCCTAATGTCAGGCGACAACTGGTGTTGTTAAGTGGTGGAGTGTTACGAGAACTTATCCGCTTAAGCCAAGAATGTTGCCGTGAATGTATGTTGGAACTGGAGCTAGCCTCCACAAAGTCCGATCTCGTGATTGATGCCGATATCTTAGCGGCAGCCGTCAAAACCTTACGGAATCAATTTGCTCGTAGTTTAGGCAGCCAACTTTATGAATTGCTGGTCAAAATCTATGCGGACTTTACGCCCCCGGATGCCCAAAGTTCAGAGTTTCTAGAATTACTGCATGGTCTCTATGTGTTGGAATATGAAAATGATGATTTGTGGTACGACCTGCATCCATTGGTAACGGATTTATTGCAGCGCAAACAGTTATTGACCTCTTCTACCTAAGTAGCATCATGGTGATGCAGGCAAAACTCAGCCCTCATAATCAGCGCGAATTGAGTAAACTAATTATCTCGATTCGTGCCAATGCCCATCACCTCGATTTATTTTTGGCTGTTTGTGATGATCACGAGCTTCGAGATCTGCTCATCCAGCAGTATGAGAAGACTCTAGCTAATGAAGGATTTACGCTTGATCGAGTTGGCATAAATCCAAAGGCACCTAGTCTTAAAGTGGCTCTGGATGAATTCGTCAAATATAACCCTGGGTTGCAATCAAATGCAGTAGTGACCGTGTTGGGTAGTTCGAGTTTGTTTGGGGTTCGGCTAGCAGAGGATAAATCTGAACAGGAAAAATTCTTTTTCTCTTTGCAATGGACTCGGGAAGCACTACGGGAGTTTAAATTTCCAGTGGTGATCTGGTTATCTGACCCTGTGGCGACAGGAATATCACAGCAAGCCCCAGATTTTTGGAGTTGGCGCAGTGGTGTATTTGAATTTGAAGCTCAACCAAAGGGAGCTGAGCAAGCTTACTCACCTATGCGACCGGAAGATGATACTGCCTTTGCACTTGAAGCCGATGATCTGACAACATTAGCCCATACAATTTCAGACTTACAACAACAAATTGATGGGCTGCAACGCCAAAATTCAAAATCTCCCCTTTTAACGACCCTGTTGACCGAGCTAGGGGATGCTTATAGTCAGCAATGTGCTTATGAATCTGCACTCAATGCTTATAGGCAAGCGCTTGAACAAGCTGGCAATAGTAAGAATCAGTCAAAACAAGCGTACATTATTTTCAAATTAGGAGATGTCCTCTTAAATTGTCGACGCTATAAGCAAGCCCGGACTTATTATCAGCAGGCGCTTGATACCGATATTGAGACCAATAATCGCAATGGCCAAGCGATGGCTTACCACCAACTCGGTAGAGTTGCCCAACAGCTACGGGAGTATGAGCAAGCCCTCGCTTATTATCAGCAGGCACTCGATATCATGATTGAGACTAATAATCGCAATGGTCAAGCGATGACCTACCATCAGCTTGGTAGAGTTGCTCAACAGCTACGGGAGTATGAGCAAGCCCAGACTTATTATCAGCAAGCTCTCGATATTTCTATTGAAATAAATAACCGCAATAGTCAAACTGCGACCTACCACCAGCTCGGTATGGTTGCTGAAGAGCTACGGGAGTATGAGCAAGCCCGGACTTATTATCAGCAGGCGCTTGATATCGCAATTGAAACCAATAATCGCAATGGTCAAGCGATGACCTACCATCAGCTTGGTATAGTTGCTGAAGTATTAAATGACATATCAGCCGCAAAAAGGTTCTATCTTCAAGATTTACAAATCACAGTTGAAGTGAATGATCAAGCTGGATTGGAAGTGTCCTGTAGAAATTTGGCTCGATTCTACAAAGAACACCCTGACGATGACTGGCTAGCGAATGCTGCTCAGCTCTTGAATACATCGCTAGATGAGCTTAAGGCTATGATTGCCAAATAGCTGAACGAGAATAACAAAATCATATTTGTACATATCGAGAGTCAAAGATCACTTCAAGGCGAAATCAGCTAAAAGCCCGCCGTTCTTTGCCGGTAGGTTTCATTGCCACCAAAACCCCCATTAATCCCCCAGCAATCGGGTAGTGGGTCACATCAGTTAATCCAGAATCTTTCGCTAGTCTTTCCTGCTCTGGCCCGGGGGGAAACCGCTCTAGGCTAGGCGTTATATAGGCATATTCATCCGTGAGGCCATAGCGCTGAGCCACAGGCACCACCACCGATTGCAAATACCAATCTTGAAACTGCTGGATCCAAACCTGCTGGGGTTGATGAAAATCTAGAATCGCCACACGAGCACCGGGCTTCAGCACCCGATAAATTTCGCCCAGACATCGGGGAATATCGGTGACATTGCGGAGGCCATATCCCATCGTGATGCAGTCAAACTGATCGGTGGCAAAGGGCAACTCCAGGGCATCTCCTTCTACCCAGTCCAGGGATAAATGAGGGTATTGGGTCTTGCTGCGTTGCTCGGCAACCGCCAGTTGCTCTGAGGAAAAATCGACTCCAGTCACCTTACCTGGGGATACTTTTTGAGCCAACAGTCTGGCTAAATCTCCACTGCCACAGCAAATGTCTAATCCTTGATCACCCGGTTGGGGATTGGCCCATTTGACCGCCATCATTTTCCAAATGCGGTGCTGGCCCAAGCTCAACCATTGATTCAGATCATCATAAACAGGGGCAATGCGGTTAAAGATGTCTTGAATATCAGAGGATAGAGGAGTTGGGCTCATGGGGGGCAACTGTTGACCGATGGAGAAGGCAGAAACGATGACGATCTGGCAAGTAGACTTTGATCGCCGTCCTCTTAAGAATACTGAGGACTATCCCCTCTGGGAACTCACCGTTTATGATCCGCAAACCCAAATGGCCTGCCATCGGCTTTGCCCTGAACCCAACGTCAGTCCTGATTGGCTGGTGGCAGAGCTACAAGAACTCTTTACCTTAATGGGGCCACCCCCCACCCAGTTCCAAGTCTTTAGACCCCGCAG
>NZ_JANQOP010000175.1 GCF_028285745.1 Acaryochloris sp. IP29b_bin.137
GCAACTGAAACCCCATAAACGACTCAATTACCAGAGAGGCATGAGGGCGCTATCACTGATTCAGACCACATTGTGAAACCCTTGTCATCCCCAAAGAGAATATTGTTAACATTTAAAATTCTGTACTTAGATAAAATATGCCAAACACAGTTTATGGCTTCATGCAAAAATAGCGATAGAAACAAGCAGCTAAAACCACAGGTAATACTAACAATACAATAACAAGGCATAGAGTAAGAAGATAGATGTCAGAAGTGATTGAGATAAATAAATTTACATACTGAATTAACGCTGAATCTTCAACAGTAATCTCCCCATTTTTATTAATCTGAATTGAACTTGAATGCCCATTACTGTACAAATATTTTGTGTCGACAATAGTTACTTCTATAGAGCCATCTAAATCAGCATCCCCAACTAAAAGGTATGTGTCTTGCCTGCGTTCAAGAACACTTCGCGGAAAATTATTTAATAAATTTTTATTATTAAGCTCACCAATGACTCCAAGATCATCTCTTCTACTTAGGGTAGCTAGGTTATAGTTTTCCCTATCAAGCACCCATACATTTTGATAATTTCCTGAGCCAGTGTTATTGGTGACTGTGTATTTATCTGAAATCAAGTAGACATCATATTCTCCTATTTTTCTGTACTCTTGATCAGCGCTAATAATTTTTCTACTTATTAGCCCTAAAGCCATAAAGGATATGAAGCTGAACATGGTGCTCAGTAATATTATTTTTAAGATTTTTTGTGCTTTAATCAATAGAGATTGAATAGCAGTTTTTCCCATAGACTAACGCAGATATCTCATATTTTATTTTGAAGCTAATATTAATTTCTAGAGTCTTCAAAAACCTGATATAGTGAAATTCTTGCAGATTAAGCGATATTTCTAGTAATTTTTTTAAAAACGGAATCTTGATTCTTCCCCCATTGAAATTCAAGATTTTTTTGAGCGATCTAGAAAATGACAACGGAATACTTCAACCGAATAGATATTGTTTAAATAGCAGCCTGAAAGACTTGAGTAGTCGTGAGTCGCAGATGGGGAAATGATGGTGAAGTAATAGTATCCTCTGCTTGAAATTGTTGGAGTTGATATTCCCTATCGATTAATTGGTAAATTGATAGGGTGGGGCATTTGGGTGAACCGATATAGCGAGAAGCCCCCAAGGCGAGATAATCAACGATCCAATATTCGGGGATACCTAAAGCCTCATATTCAGCAAGCTTATGTAGATAGTCATCTCGCCAATTAGTGCTAACAATCTCAACAGCAAGGATGCCAGGACATTCGAATACCGTTGGCTCATGAAGTAGCGCATCAGCATCTTGCTTCCTAACAACCAAAACATCAGGTAATCGTGCTGTCCCTGTTTCTGTTCGTTGTCCCGCTTCTCTTAAGCTTTCCCAGGCAAGATTATGCTGCTCAATCTCTTGATCAAAAACTCGCTCTAAAAATTTGGCAATTCGCAAATGTTGCAAGGTTGGTGGGGGCATTTCAACTAGCTCGCCTTGAACCAGTTCGTAGCGAGTATCGGCAGAATGGAGGTCTTGGAGATACTCTTTGAAAGTCCAATGAGTAAGGGTAGAAGCCACAAATTGTTTCTCCCTGCTAGCAATGCTTCAGATACAGTTATCCTAGCTAATATCAATCTCTTTTTCTCAACTCTAAACGCTTTAGCGTTAGTAATCACCCATGGCTAACTTCAGTCGAACCTGGTGGGGACAACGGTTCCTTGCCGCAATTGAGCAAATTACCGATCCAGGACGTTTGGGGCGAGGACGATCCTATGCTCGGGGGAATAAAGTCAAAAGTTTTACTCTTAAAGATGGGTTGGTGAAAGCGGAAGTTCGGGGTTCGGTGAATCCTTATTTCGGGGTTTATAAAGAGCCTTTGTATGATACCAGCATTGAGTTTGAGTCGATTAGTAAAGCCAATTGGGCAGCTGCGATCGCATTTCTCGCATCCAAAGCCAGTCTGATCTCACGACTGATGCTAAATGAAATGCCTGACAACATCGAAGATGCCTTTGCCAAGCTGGATTTAAATCTGCTGCCCCGCAGCAATTCTAATTTCACGACTCAATGTTCTTGTCCCGACTGGAGCAATCCCTGCAAACATATTGCTGGTGTCTATTACCTATTAGCTGCAGAGCTGGACCAAGACCCATTTTTGCTGTTTGAGCTACGAGGTCTGTCTCGGGAAAACTTACAACAGGAACTCGCGAAATCCCCCCTCGGTCAAGCATTATCCGCTGAACTCACTGCCCAGCAAACAGAACTGGAACCAGACAACAGCTATTACACCCAGCCCCTCACCACACCCGCATCCGAGATCGAACAGCTCAAAGACTTTTGGCAAGGCGACAAACGACTTCCCCAAACTATTAATGCCCCACCTTCGACGGGAGTCTCCGGGATTTTAGTTAAAACCCAAGGCGACTTTCCAGCCTTTTGGCCAAGGGAGCAATCCTTCTTAGCCGTTATGGAAGAATTCTATGATCGAGTCAGAGATAAAAGTTCTGCAGTGCTTTAATTCAACCAACTCAAGCACAAACCATCGCAATAGATTCAACTGTCTCAGCCTTCATCGAAATTGGTCGGATCTTGCCAAACAGTTTGAATATGATTGAGATCTAAAATTCCCACCGCATCTGTCCCATTCATGACCTGTAATTGTGATTGTCCAGACTTCAAGAATATGGACAAGGCATCTCGTAACGTGCCATGACTGGCAATTTTGGGAAGATGGGGAACAGGAGTAGAAGTTGTGACCATCACTCGTTCTACAGACAATACTGACAACTGTTTTAGAACGTCCTCAGTACCCACTAATGCTTCGACAAAAGCAGAAGCGGGTTGGGTGAGGACTTGCCACGGTGTCCCGTATTGGACCAAATTTCCTTGATTGAGAATCAAAATCCGATCGGCTAATCGCAAAGCCTCTTCAATATCATGGGAGACAAACAGAATCGTTTTTTTGAATTGTTGCTGTAACTGCTGCAGCTCTTGTTGCAGGGATTTACGAGTAATGGCATCCAAAGCCCCAAAGGGCTCATCCATCAGTAACACTTCTGGCTTGGCTGCCAAAGCCCGGGCTAACCCTACCCGTTGCTGCTGTCCACCGGAAAGTTGGCTGGGGTAACGTTTGCCAAACGCTTGGGGGAGTTGAACGAGTTCCAATAGTTCTTCTACCCGAGCGGCAATCGCTGTTTTCGACCACCCCAATAACTTAGGAACGACCGCAATATTTTGAGCAATGGTCATATGGGGAAATAAACCTGCCTGCTGGATGACATATCCCATTTGGCGACGCAGGGTAGTTAAGGGAACCGTATGAATGCCTTTACCATTGAAGAAAATCTGTCCTGAGGTGGGTTCATATAAACGATTGACAAGCTTTAGCAGTGTGGTTTTCCCACAACCCGATGGCCCCAAAATCACCACCAATTCCCCAGCCTCGACTTCAAAGGTACAACCATGCAGTGTTGGCTCTGGCACGCCGGGGAATTGCAAACTTACCTGTTCAAAGTGCAGCATACTATTGAAGATTTTTCAGGAGAGTTTTTGAGTCGTATCCACTTTGCTCCAGAATGATGACCAGTCTAACCTAGACCTCACTGTCGAGATAGTCATATGAATTTGAGTCGTTGGCTGCAGTTTATGGGCAATGAGCCTTCTAAAAAATCACTATCGAAACCAGAAGCGGATTACATAGGCTGGTGGTAAACACTTAGAGATAATCCTGATCGTCCTGAAGAAATTTGCACTTGTCTTTGCCATACAGGAGGCATAGTGCATTGCAAACCCTGCTGTATCAATGGTCCAATCTGCCATTTACCCATTCGCGAGAACTTTTTTACAGATCATCCTTCTCGCTGTGGTCAATATTTAGGACCACAGAATAAGAACCATGACATTGACGAGCGCAATGACTATGAGCGGTAGAACGATTGAGGTATAGTTTGTACTGCGGGTAAAGGGTTAGCTCCGGAGAAAAACAATGCCAGTTGCCGTTGGAATGATTGAAACCTATGGATATCCGGCTGTTTTAGCAGCAGCAGATGCTATGGTCAAAGCTGGTCGTGTGGCCCTGATGGGGTATACGAGCTGCGCCAGCGGTCGCTATGTGGTCTCCATTCGTGGACCTGTGGCGGAAGTAAAGCGGGGTATGGAGGCAGGTATTGCCGCTGTTGAAGGAATGCCGGGTTCAGCTAAAGTTGAATCCCACTATATCGTGCCAAATCCCCCTGAGAATATTGAGGCGATTTTGCCGATTGATTACTCAGAACGTTCTGAACCCTTTCGAACGTGAAGTAAGGGTTAGAACGAGCACTAAGTTGTACATTATTATCTTTGAGGAAAGTCGGAATGCCACAGGCAGTTGGGTCACTGGAAACGAAAGGATTCCCCCCCGTATTGGCGGCAGCAGATGCCATGGTCAAAGCTGGGCGAGTGACCTTAGTCGGTTATATTCGGGCGGGAAGTGCCCGGTTTACAATCAATATTCGCGGGGATGTGTCTGAGGTCAAAATGGCTATGGACGCCGGAGTGGCAGCGGCGGAGAAAACACCAGGTGGTGTTTTGGAGACTTGGGTGATTATTCCTCGTCCCCATGAGAATGTAGAAGCGGTGATGGATATTGAGTATGGCGATGAAGTAGAAGAATTCCGCCGCGCGGTTGAGGGTCTGGCCTGATCTTGGGGGAGAGTCAGTTCTCCCAGCTAGTAATTTTTAGGTGTAAACAGATCATTTGCGATCGCAGTTCCCAGCAACACTAATCCACATCCGACTCCCATTGATATTGTCACAATTTCTCGTAGGGCTAATGCGCCCCAGAGCATGGCAAATAAGGGAACGAGATAGGCGACGGTTAAAGTCTTGCTGGGTCCCATGACTTTGATCAGATGGTAATAGAGCATCTGAGCCAAAACCGAAGACAGGATCGCCAAAGCCATCATGGACAGTAGGGCTTGGGTTGAAGGGAGTTGGCTGGGGATTGAGAAAGGGAGCAACGGCATCAAACAGACTGCCGCACTGAGTTGACTCCCCGTCGTTACGGCTAACGCAGAAACCCCTGCAAACCGCTGTTGAATATAGGGAGCAGCAATGGCATAGAGTAATGCAGCTAGGAGACCTGCTGCGATCGCAATGCCCTTGTCTAGAGTCAGGGGAACATCCTGCAACCCCACTAGAAGCACCACCCCTAAAAAACCAATGGCGAAGCCGACTAAACGGGGCACTGAAAGGGCTTCCTGCAACCAAAATGCGACAATCCACAAGCCAAATAGAGGCGTAGTGGCATTTAAAATAGCGGTAAACCCCGCTGATAGGGATAAAGAGGCATAGGCTAGCAAGCAAAAGGGCAAGGCTGAATTCAAAATCCCCAGCAAGATTAAGGCCCGCCAATGTTGACGGATCTGAAGCCATAAGTCTAGTTTAAAAATCAGTGGCAGTAAGGTGATACCCGCGAGCAGGACTCGCAACTCGATCAGCCAAATCGGCCCCCACTCAGGGACTGCAATCCGGGTAAATAGAAAAGAGCTGCCCCAGATAGCCGCCAACAGCAGCAGTTTCAGAAAGTTTTGAATCGACAACTAGCGCTGCCACTGAAAAATAGCGGCTCCCCAGCTTAAGCCGGCTCCAAAGCCAGAGGTAGCAATCGTATCCCCAGACTTGATATGGCCTTGGCGTACGGTCGCATCCAACGCCAGGGGAATCGTGGCCGCAGAGGTATTGCCGTAGTTCGCAATGTTACTAATCACCTTTTCCGCAGGCACCTTAAGACGCTTGGCCACTGCATCTAAGATGCGTTGGTTGGCTTGATGTAACAGTAGCCAGTCAATATCATCCGCTTTTAAATCAGCTTGAAAGAGAGCTTTCTCGACCACTTCGGGCACTCGATTGACCGCAAACCGATACACTTCCTTGCCGTTCATCGAAATGGGTTGATACGTCCCTTGACTGACATTAATCCCCCTAGTCAAGGGACGAGCCTCGCTGTGATATTGAACATTGAGGCACTCATGGAGACAACCATCGCTATGGAGGGCAAATCCGAGCAGTCGATCGGTGTCATTAGCTTGTAGCACGACAGCGCCAGCCCCGTCGCCAAAGAGAACACAGGAGCGGCGGTCGGTCCAATCCACCCAGCGGGAAAGGACATCAGCGCCTATCAGCAAGACATTGCGATAGACACCCGTGCGGATAAATTGGGCAGCGGTAATCAAACCAAATACAAACCCGGAGCAGGCTGCCGTTAAATCAAACGCAACGGCATGCTTTGCGCCTATGGCAGCCTGGATTTGACCAGCACTGCCAAAGAGATCATCGGGTGTTGAGGTAGCCAGTAAGATCAAATCGATATCGGTAACTTCCACTTGAGCCATTTCGAGGGCGTTTTGAGCTGCGATCGCACCCAGTTTCGCTAACGAATCATCGGGGCTGGCTAAATGGCGGGACCGAATGCCTGTGCGGCTGGCAATCCACTCATCGGAGGTATCAACGATTTGGCTTAGACCATCATTGTCAAGGGAAGCTTCAGGCGCAGCAGAGCCGCACCCAGTAACTGCCAATCCAGTGGCCATTTGCTGCACGTTTATTCTCCATTGGAGGCGGCTGTCACCGTCTGTTGATAGCAAGACTGAATACGCTGGGATACCTGATTATCTGCAGCCTCTTTTGCCAACCGAATGGCATTAAAGATCGAAGGAGCCTGAGAACTGCCGTGACTGATAATACAAGCTCCAGCAACTCCTAAGAGTAGTCCCCCACCATGCTCTGCATGGTCCATCCGCTGCTTAATCCGACGCAAATTTGGTTTTAAAATCCCTGTTCCCACCTTGCCGTGAATCCCTCTGGGCAACTCTTCCCGCAGAATCTGGAGGGCAACTTCGCCAACGGCTTCTGCAAACTTCAATAGGATATTGCCAGTAAACCCATCGCAAACAATGACGTCAAACTGACCTGAGAGCACATCTCGTCCCTCAGCGTTACCAATAAAATCAACGTGGGGATTCTTTTCTAATAACTGATAGGTCTGAACCGACACCTCATTGCCTTTGCAGGATTCTTCACCAATATTGAGCAATCCAACTTTTGGCGCTTCAGTTCCCAAGACATACTCGCTATAAATGGTGCCCATGGTGGCAAACTGATCCAGAAACGCAGGACGGCAGTCCACATTTGCCCCAACATCAAGCACCAAAACCGGCTTTCCAGCAATAATTGTGGGGAATACACCGCCAATGGCCGGTCGATCAATTCCAGGAATTCGCCCCAGTCGAAGTAAAGCGGCAGCCATGGCGGCTCCAGAATGACCTGCTGAAACAACAGCATCGGCCTTATTCTTTTTGACTAAATCCATCGCTACATTGATTGAAGCCTTGCGCTTACGGCGAAGGGCGCTGATAGGCTCTTCATTCATCTCAATCAATCCCTCGGAAGGGACGATTTCAACGGGGACGGAATCAGAATGGCTTTTGATAGAAGCTTCTAGACGGCCAGGGTCGCCGACCAGTAAAACATCTGCATCTAATTCTGCTTGAGCTCTTAGAGCACCAGCAACAATCTCATCTGGGGCATGGTCGCCCCCCATGGCGTCAATGGCAATACGTGCGCGAGTAGCTCCCATGTGGCAATCTTGTAGAATCTTTAAGCATTTTAACAGATTGTCTTAGTCTAACTTAACGGAATCCTCTATCAATCAAAGTTTGAAATGAAGTGGCTTCGTAAGGATGAACGACACTTGCGATCGCAGACTAACTACACCTGGGGAATCAACAAGGCTTGGATGCTGACCCTATCATCCATCCTATAACACTCCCATCCTTATTCAATAAAAACTAGACCACAAACGCAGCCGCTCTCCAATCCGTCGGGGGAGGATAGGACTGCATGATGTGGTTCGAAATGGAATGCGGACGAAAGGACTTGAACCTTCACACTTTGCAGTACTAGAACCTAAATCTAGCGCGTCTACCAATTCCGCCACGTCCGCAAATTTGGCTTTA
>NZ_JANQOP010000192.1 GCF_028285745.1 Acaryochloris sp. IP29b_bin.137
AAATTGGCGAATGCTTTGGCGCTCCCTAAACGTATCCAATACCAGGAAATGATCTTGGAAGCGAGTTGACACTTGTACACCCGTATCAAATGTGTTTTGGCTGACTAGACGGCGTGTTTCTCCTACAGGGAGGTAGCCATTCACTCGGAAGTCCCAAACATCTCCCTGGGTTTCCAACCCTACACCCAATTGAAAGAAAGGACTGTTTTCCGTGACTCGACTGTCAAAACCAAGATAGCCTCCAAACGTTCGATTGAGACTTGCATCGTAAGTTCGATGGCCGAGCAAGAAGTTGCTACCCAAATGAGCACCGTTATCCACCAATAGTCTGGCTTCCAGAAATGTCAAATCTTCTCCTGGTGTTTGGCTAAGAGGGATAAAGCCTTCGAACTGGGTAAACCCGTCAAAGCCAGAGCCTGCAGTTGTGTGCCCCACTCCCATCCGTGCAGGAACTCTTAAATCAACTGCGGATCGGTTCATCCTAGATTCTGGTTGTTGTTCAGAAGGAGGTTCTGATTTCTCAGGTTGAGCTGTAGCTGAGCTACAAGCCGCTGTTACTAATAATCCCCAAAAAAATATTGAGTAACGGATACAGTCCATATGTAGGGTTTCTATACAACAAAGATGATCGGTAGTTATTTCAGATCGCCAAATTGATTGAGGCAAGCTAGTTAGCTTGGGAGTAAGAAGAAAGGCAGCTCCCAAGCTATCTTTATCAAGAAGACCAGATATTTAGCACTTAAAAAGCCTCTAGAAAATGCCTGCAAGCAGGTGAATCATGCTTAAAGTTCCCTTCATTTACGGCTATCTAACAAAGATGCTTAAAAGTGCGTTCATCTGTTGATATAATCGCCTTAGCTTGGAAAAATTTTAAGTTATTCAGAGAAAAAATAAGACTAGGAACATTTCATGAATTGATTCCCTAGATCGCTTCTTTTGAACAGAGTTTCAATACTTTCGAATTACATCTCTTGAAAATAAAATAACGCTGTATCTTGACATAGAGTCGTAATGGTTTGATGTCTGAATGGCGCTTTATATGAACGACTGCAGTTCAACTGTTAGCGCCAACGGAATACCCATACTCAAAACAATAAAAATCAACTAGAAATTGATGTGGCGTCAGCTTCACAATCCAGAAAACTTTTACTATATGTGTAAATAATACCTGAAGGGTAAAACAGTAGCTAAAACCCATTATTCTTATTAGATTTTTGGGAAAATTAAAAATAAACGTCTTGTAAATCCCCTTTTCATAAGGGTTTCATAGATTTTTGCCACTAAAATAGTGTCGGTCTTTCAAACTTAATGTTAGGCGTTAGATTTCAGGAGAATTGATAGGTGAATATCTTCTCGTGAAAATGTTAATAGCTATTAATCGGTGGGAACACTATTCGCAGCAGAGGTGTTTCTCTAAGTTAGCTAAGCTCTCAAAAATATAAGTAAACAAAAGCCTTAATGCCATTAGCTAAATTTCTAATGGCATTGTTTTTTGGGTGCTTTTACACAGTATTTAAGCTAGGCATTTTGACAAATAGGTACCAGCGATTATGCAGATATTTCAAGGTCTCAAAGCTATTTCAGCGCCTTTCTATAACAAGAGTTCAGATACTCTATTAGTCATTGATCCTGCAGTTGACAATTATCAGGATCTAATAGTTGGTATTGATTCTAGAGTTGAAGCCATTATTCTTCATCCTAATCAGGATGGTGTTGACCAAATTACGGCAGCTCTCAACTATTGTAGAAAAGTAAGCTCAGTTCACATTATTTGTCATGGTGAACCGGGTGATTTGTACCTTGGTAATACTCGACTTAATTTAGAGACCTTAAATCAATATGCTCAACAACTTTGCACTTGGTTTAGCCTTTCCTCTACTCGTACTATACCGTCGCTTTTTCTATACGGTTGTAGTATTGCGCAGGGCGAGGTTGGAGCACAGTTCATCGATGAGCTCCATCGCCTTCTAGGTACCAAGATTGCAGCCTCTACAACACCCATTGGTCATTCAGCGCTGGGCGGTAACTGGGAGCTGGACTATCAAATTGGCCAGATTAATATTGAAATTCCCATTGCCTCAGCAGTGCTCGATGAGTATCCTGTCATACTTGCAGCACCGAGCATTACAGATGAGGCTACCTCATCACGAACGGTCCAAGAAGATCCGTTAGCGCCGTTTGCAATTACTGATATTACAGTTGCTGATGCGGACACTGGCGATACACAGACGATTACCTTGAGCGTTACCCAAGGCTCGTTGAATATCACGGCTGCATCTGGCATTACGATTATTACGGGTAGCGGCACCACAATTGAATTCTCTGGTACAGCGGCAGATGTCACTAATGCCTTTAGCAGTGGCAATATTACCTATACCCCGAACAGTGACTATAACGGGGCTGAAACGTTAACGATTTCCGCTAATGATGGGAGTAGTTCCCCTGTTTCAACAGATGTTGCGATCACTATCGACCCGGTCGCCGATGCCATCAACGACACCCTGACCACAGATGAGGATACTGCTGGTAGTCTCAATGTTCTCACCAGCAATGACAATTTTGAAGACCCCACTGCTGAGGTAACAGCAGTCTCCCAAGGTAGCAATGGCAGTGTGAGTTTCTCTGCC
>NZ_JANQOP010000197.1 GCF_028285745.1 Acaryochloris sp. IP29b_bin.137
GAAGACGCTAGAAGGCATTGAGATGACGGTGCGTCAGCAAATTCAAACTCATGTCAGTCCCGAACTCGGTCATTTTTTATCCGCACAGCTACTGGCACAGCAGCAGGCCGCAACCGACGACTGAAAAGTACCTTGGGTGTTCTAAGCGTTACCACTCAACAGGCACAGCATCTAGCCGTTTCCCCCTATCGTCAAATCAGTCTTCATTTAGAGAATTGTTGTTTGCGCATCAGTGCCAATGTCTCCTATGCTCAAGCCGCTAAAGATGTGGCTTATTTAACCGGGATTCAGGTACCCGCCAAAACCCAGCAGCGATTGGTGCATTAACAACGGTTTCCTACCCCCCAGGCCCACGAAGCTTTAACCGACGTGAGTGCAGAAGAAGCAGAAACCGTAGACTCTGCCTGATGTTTTCAGTAGGGGTGGTCGCTCCATACCTCTCGCTTTGCGCTTAAGCCGACACAGCATACTTTTCCAAAGTTTTCATGGCCTTTTTGATAATTTGCCGCACTCGCTCTCGGCTGACACCTAATTTCTGGCCAATTTTTTCCATGGATTTAGGTTTACCATCTTCCAACCCGTATCGCTCGATGATCACAAAGCGTTGGCGTTCATCCAGTAAGGACATATATTCAGACAATTCTTCATTCTGTAGCATCATGTCCAAGTAAGACTGGGTCGGATCACCTGATTCAATCAAATCCCCGAGGGTTGTATCTTTCTCATCCCCTACGAATTTGTCTAAGGATACGGCCTCTTGCAAGCTAAGGAGATACTTTTTTAGCCGCGGCAAGTCCATTTCCATCTCTTTTGCAATTTCTGCAACTGTGGGTTCTCGCCCTAAGATTTGGCTAAGCTTATGGCGGGCTCGTTTAATTTGGTTCCCCACTTGCCAATGCTTCACGGGGAGACGGACGACGCGTCCTTTATTTTGCAGCGACCGAGTCACACCTTGTAGAATCCACCAGTAAGCATAGGTACTAAATCGGTTGCCTTGCTCAGGTTCAAACTTCTCCACAGCAATACTTAAGCCAATGTTCCCCTCTTGGATCAAATCCAGAAGTGGTAGGCCGCGATTTTGATGTTTTTTGGCGATTGAGACAACTAAGCGCAAATTAGCTTCGATCATCTTTTTTTTAGCTCGTACATTTCCGGCTTGGACCTGCCGAGCTAGCTCAATTTCTTTTTCGTGGGTTAATAAGGGATATCTTCCGATCTCTTTCAAATAGTAATGAAGACTGTCATATTGCCCCGCCATTTTTGTTTCCCCACAAACGCCATTGCTAGAGGTAGTACCCTAAAATCATCTGAATAGGAAGCTTTCTTTGCGTTTCTTAAGAAAATCTGAAAAAACGGGCTCCTGTCTCAACTTTCATTAAGCGAACATGGTTTTTATTAGCTTTTTATAAATATTTCTTATTTTTCTTTTCGAATTCTTATTCTGTTTTTACCTGACAGTTTGGGTGCAATATTGAGATGGGTTAAGCCATTTCAAGGATTTCCTCTATTGAGTCTCTGTGGGGATCAACATTATTTCCATAGTTCATCAAAGTTGAAAAGAGAATCAACAATCAGGCTAGATTAGTTAGTCTTTGAAGTACTTAATCCCGTTGAGCCTATTTCTGCAATGATTCTATGACAGAATGCAGGTTTCAGCCTATGTATTGATAAGGGCGACAGCTCATCCTAAACTCAGATTACCAAGTAAATTATTTTTCTCTTCTTAATCTACCTAGCATTATTTTTCTGTCTCGTATGGTCCGTTGTTTCGTTAAGCTATGTCACATCTAACGTAAGTTATTACAACAGATTATCTGAGCAAGTTGAGCCTAAAATATGCCGTATTGGATGCTAATGCATTCAACGATTAGCTCCCTTCTCTTCCTTGAGTAAAATCATTTTAGCTTTCTATTTGGATTGAAATCTAGTCGCCCTCGATGTCCTTGAAATATGGTGCTACTCATCCTGACATCATCGCTCTTAAAATACTGAGCGGTGATCCATATTTTGCAAACTGCTAGTGTTGCTGGAGGTTTAGTCTAATTCGTTTAATTTGGGTTACTTCACAGGGGCGATGAGCAACATAAGTGAACATAAATTGTAGATGTTCTGGCCGTAAGATCGTGCCATCGTTTTTGCAGCTACCTATATAGTCAATCTGAATACTTGGCTTTGACTCAGTCAAGGTGAGACTGAATAACCGATCGCGCAGGTTAACTATTTTCTGTTTCCCAGATTTAGTGGTTTGCTCAAATAAGATTTCTTTAGCGCTCAGAATTTGTTCGATCCAAGCTTGCCATTGTTCGGCTTCCGCAGGTTCTGGATCTGTTAGGGCCAGGGTTAGTAAATACTCTGCCTGAAAGACGGACTGAGTTGCCGAAGGGGCTTTCAGATCAATGGTCTCTACTTTGTACAGCGGAATATCATCTGGCAAATAAGTCGATAGAGTCTGCTCAAACGCTTTTTCATCTACTGTTTGGGTCAACTCAAAGTCTATGATCTCACCAGAACTCGTGGCTCCCAGCATCAAAGCATTAGCTGGGGCAATTCGGGGACTAGGATGAAACCCGCCCGTATATGCGATGGGAATTTGAGATCGCCGCACAATACGGTCAAACAATCGCAATAAATCTAGATGACTCACCAGGGCCATATTCCCCTGTTTCCCAAACCAGACCCGAATGCGTTGAACGCGCTCCTGATTGGGGACAAAGTTACCTTGAAAGGCAGGAATGGGTTGCGGGGGGATGACGACGTTATGGCCAAAATCAACGCTACAGACTCCACAGTGTGAGCAGCCTTCAAAGGAACAGTCGGGGACCGTTGCCGCTTCTAGGGCGCGCTTCAGATCGTCTTGAAGCCACTGTTTATCGATGCCCGTATCCAAATGGTCCCAGGGTAAAGGTGCGCCTAAATTCTGAGGGGGTTGATCGGGCTGTTGTGGAGAGGCTGCAGATGAGGGCAGATCAAACAGATTCCACTCCCCTTGCTCAACTTGGCGGTATTTCCAGGTGAGATTGGCTTCTGAGATCGCATCGGTCCAGGCCCCATAGGCTTTGTCTAAACTCTCCCACCATGAGTCCATACCAGCCCCCAGTTCCCAGGCTCGTTTCACCACAGGCGCTAAGCGGCGATCACCTCGGCCGACAAAATCTTCCATCGCCGAAATCCGCACATCCGTGAAGTTTACCTTTACGCCCTTTAAGCGTCTAAACTCAGCCCGCAGCAGATCTTGCTTGCGCTGGAATTCCTGAGTCGACACAGAATGCCACTGGAACGGGGTATGGGGTTTAGGAGTGAAGTTAGAAATGGTGATATTGAAGTTAAGACGCCGCTTGCCTTGACCTTGGCACTCTCGGCGCAGCCACCGAATCGTTTCCGCAATCCCCAAAACATCAGCATCCGTCTCGCCTGGTAAGCCAATCATGAAATAGAGTTTGACCTTGGTCCAGCCTTGCTCATGGGCCGTTTTAATGCCCCGCAACAGCTCCTCATTGGTCAAGCCCTTATTAATGATGTCCCGCATCCGTTGGGTGCCTGCTTCAGGGGCAAAGGTCAGGCCCGTTTTTCGAGTACCGCCAATAATATTGGCAATATCTTGATCAAACCGATCGACCCGCTGGCTGGGCAAAGACAGGGATACATTCTCGTCCTTCAGCCGATTCTTGATTTCCATGCCCACTGAGGGCAGGGCCAGATAGTCAGAACAACTCAAGGACAACAGGGAAAACTCGTTATAGCCCGTCTCTCGCATCCCCGTTTCAATGGCATCTACCACCTGTTCTGGTTCAACATCGCGGGCTGGACGGGTCAGCATACCGGGCTGACAGAATCGGCAGCCTCGGGTACAGCCCCGTCGTACTTCGATGGTGAGGCGATCATGGACGGTCTGAACGTAGGGAACCAAACCAATGGAATAGGCAGGCATGGGGTCCGCCACCCGTCGCAAGATCCGCTTGGGCACATCGGCACGGTTCGGATGCACCGATCCATCAGCCGCCATATCGTAAAACTGAGGTACGTAGACGCCAGGGATTTGGGCTAAGTCGAGCAAGACTGCTTGGCGGCTTAATCCCTGAACTTTGCCCTCTTCTAAAACCAAGCCAATTTCAGGGAGTAGCTCTTCGCCATCCCCCAAGGCTACAAAGTCAAAGAAATCGGCATAGGGTTCGGGATTGGAGGTAGCAGTCTGTCCCCCAGCAAAAATAAGCGGCATGTCATTGGTAGTTCCCCAACCTGACTGATTGCGCTCTTGCCAAGTTAAGGGAATCCCTGCCAGATCAAGCATCTCCAGGATATTGGTAGCGCCCAGTTCGTAGCTGAGGCTAAAACCTAAAATATCGTAGTCGGTTAGGGATCGCTTGGTTTCAACGGCAAACAGTAGGGTTTCAGTCTCTCGCAGTTTGGTGGCTAAATCAGCAGCGGGGAGATAGGCGCGATCGCAGAGTTGTCGCGGCTGGGCATTCAAAATGTTGTAGAGAATAATATGCCCGAGGTTAGATGCCCCCACCTCATAGACTTCAGGGTAGGTCAACACCCATCGCACCGTAGCCGAATCCCAGTCTTTATGGACTGCACCAAGCTCGTTACCCAGATAACGGGCGGGCTTCATAATCTCAGGTGTAATTAGTGATTCAACAGCAACAGGCACGGGCAATCTCAAATTTCAACGTTAACCGTTCAAATCTACTATAACGAGGGCCAATGCTAGTTAGGACTCAGGCGCTAAAATTCTGACCTCTCCCAATTTCAGGAAAACCCCAATCTTGATACAGTCAATGCAGTAGGTCAATCGAGCAGTTCAACTATGTCCAATGCAACGCCCATTCCCGTTATCGTCACCGGAGCCGCTGGCAAAATGGGGCGGGAAGTGATCAAAGCTGTCGCTCAGGCCGATGATTTAAGGCTTTACGCTGCGGTTGACCGCAACCCTGAAGTGTTTAGCTTAGATGCCGGGGAACTGGTTGGCCTCGAACCCGTAAATATTGAGTTGACCAATGAACTCGAACCAGTGTTAGCTGCCGCAGCACAAGAAAAACAGTCTTGCGTGATGGTGGATTTCACTCATCCTAGCTCTGTTTATAGCAATATCCGAGCTGCGATCGCCTATGGGGTATACCCCGTGATCGGCACCACGGGCCTCAGCGATGAGCAGATGAAGGATCTGACCGAATTTACCGAAAAAGCCAGTATGGGCTGCTTAGTCATTCCCAACTTCTCCATTGGCATGGTGCTATTACAACAGGCGGCTGTTCAAGCCTCACAATATTTTGACCATGTCGAAATTATTGAACTCCATCACAATCAAAAAGCAGATGCGCCCAGTGGTACTGCCGTTAAAACGGCTCAATTATTAGGTGACTTAGGGAAAACCTATAACCCAGCCCTTGTCGAGGAGAAAGAACACTTAGCAGGCGCTAGGGGCAGTCTAGGCAGTGAGAATATCCGGATTCACAGTGTCCGGTTACCGGGATTAATTGCTCACCAAGAAGTCTTATTTGGTGCTCCAGGACAGCTTTATACCCTACGGCATGATACGAGCGATCGCGCCTGCTATATGCCAGGTGTTCTCTTATCCATTCGGAAAGTCACCCAATTACAAACGCTTATTTATGGATTGGAAAAGATCTTGTAATGAAGTGTTTGTTCGCAAAGACACATTCACCTAGAATACGAGTACCAAAAATACGAGACAAAATATGCTTCTCTCGAATACTTCAATGAAAAGTGCTGTCGTAAATGCTCATATCTGACATCTCCTAGGTCAGTCCATAAATAGGATTGCCTGCGGACGAACAACTTTGATGGAACATTTATGACGATTATGTGAGTATAGTTAAAGACGACTTAACTGTTCTTAAAGTAACTCATATTATGTCAGCAGCAATTCAGTTTATTCGGGGTGTTGATGAAGAAGTCATCCCTGACGTGCGGTTAACGCGAGCTAGAGATGGTAGTTCAGGCCGAGCAATTTTCTACTTCGAAAACCCCAACCTCATCCAAGAAGGAAAGTTGGATGTTATGGGTATGTATTTGCAAGATGAAGAAGGTGAACTATCAACCCTCGATGTGAATGCCAAATTCGTGAATGGCAAACCTCATGCAATTGAAGCTAATTATGATATGAAGTCCGAGGAAGAATGGGACCGATTTATGCGGTTCATGAATCGCTATGCCGAAGCGCATGGGTTGGGTTTTTCCAAATCCTAGATTTTGCAGTAAGTTCAACGACGCCTGTTCTGCAATAAAACAGATTTGGGAGTACCCCAAAATAAGGATCCCTAAAGCCTGCTGTCACCAGTACGTTCACCAAATTCACCCAGGTATATCCCCTTAGGATCTCTGATTGGTTCGGAGGTGAGGAAGCTCGCTTACGATTAGCCTCTTGAAATGCATTGAGACAAGGGGATGCAGTGTTGTAAGGATGCTTTGGAAAAATAGGATTTATCCCATACTCAGAGAACCATATGAAAAAGCGCTTTTGAGGATCCTGACATATGGGAGACTACCGGGGGCATTAGGTTCAACTCCCTGCAAATAGCTCAGAGCATCGCCGCTTACCCAGCAATAGGTCAGCAGCGTTCTTTGGGCATTCCCTAACTCACTGGCATTCCTAAAATGTCTTCAATTTTGGGTAATTCCTCCAAGGGAATTACGCGACCCTCATCGATAAAGCCATCAATCTGATCGAAATTGAGATAGCGATAGAGATCATCCGCAAACGGATCGATCTTCTTGGCGACGATATCTTGATATTCCTCTGGAGTAGGGATACGGCCTAGTAAGGCACAAGCGGCTGCTAGCTCTGCTGAACCTAAATAGACCTGCGCCCCTTTCCCCATCCGGTTATTAAAGTTACGGGTTGAGGTCGAGAACACCGTTACCCCATCTTCCACGCGGGCTTGGTTCCCCATACAAAGAGAACAGCCTGGCATTTCTGTGCGCGCCCCGGCGGCGGCAAAAATACCGTAGTAGCCTTCTTCTCGCAGTTGTTTTTCATCCATCCGAGTCGGTGGACAGATCCAGAGTCGCGCTTTGGTCGGCCCTGCCCCCTCCAAGACCTTCGCCGCTGCTCGGTAGTGGCCAATATTAGTCATACAGGACCCAATAAACACCTCATGAATCGGGTCATTAACGACCTCAGATAAAGTCTTAATATTGTCAGGGTCGTTAGGCGCAGCCACTAAGGGTTCACGAATCTCGTTGAGGTTCACGTCCACCACTTCGGCATACTCGGCATCGGTATCTGCTGACATAAGAGTCGGATTTGCCAGCCATGCTTCCATCTTGGCCACCCGGCGCAGAATCGTCCGAGCATCCTGATAGCCTCGGGCC
This sequence comes from Acaryochloris sp. IP29b_bin.137, assembly GCF_028285745.1. Taxonomy (GTDB): domain Bacteria; phylum Cyanobacteriota; class Cyanobacteriia; order Thermosynechococcales; family Thermosynechococcaceae; genus Acaryochloris. Next base: position 7,336 of record NZ_JANQOP010000197.1, read on the forward strand.
GCCATATTCTTAAGCAAGGCAATATTGGAGCGTAGATATTCGGCTACCGTCTCTTCGCTGAGTTTAATCGTGCAGCCCGATGCCGATCGCTCTGCTGATGCATCCGTTAATTCAAAGGCTTGCTCTAGTTTTAGATCCGGCAATCCTTCCATCTCTAGAACTCGGCCTGAGTAGATATTTTTCTTATTCTGTTTCTCGACGGTTAGCAATCCCTTTTGGATAGCCACATAGGGAATGGCGTTAACGATATCTCGCAGGGTAATGCCAGGCTGTAGATCGCCAGTAAATTTAACCAAGACTGACTCCGGCATATCCAAGGGCATCGCCCCAATTGCAGCAGCAAAGGCCACCAAGCCAGACCCGGCAGGGAAGGAAATACCCAAGGGAAAGCGGGTATGGGAGTCGCCTCCTGTACCGACAGTATCCGGCAACAACATCCGGTTGAGCCAAGAGTGGATAATGCCATCGCCAGGGCGCAAGGCGACGCCACCCCGAGAAGCGAAGAAATCGGGCAGATGGGTATGGGTATCAATATCAACGGGCTTGGGATAGGCTGCGGTATGGCAAAAGCTTTGCATCACCAGATCAGAGCTAAAGCCAAGGCAAGCTAACTCTTTCATCTCATCGCGGGTCATGGGGCCAGTGGTATCTTGCGACCCTACCGTTGTCATTAAGGGTTCACAAGACATGCCAGGGCGAACGCCCGGAAGACCGCAAGCCTTGCCCACCATTTTTTGGGCCAGGGTAAAGCCTTTACCGGAATCAGGGGGTGGAGTGGGTCGAGTAAAGACATCGCTCGGCTCCATTCCCAACTCGATACGAATTTTGTCCGTTAGAGACCGACCAATCAGCAACGGAATTCGGCCTCCCGCTTGAACTTCGTCGGTAATCGTTTCAGGCTTGAGATTAAAGGTGGTGAGGACGGTACCTGACTCGTCTGTGATTTCGCCTTTGTAGGGATAGATGTTAATCACCATCCCGGTCTCCAAACTAGAGACATCGCACTCAATGGGCAAGGCACCTGAATCTTCCGCTGTGTTGAAGAATATAGGTGCAATATTGCCCCCTAAGATATAGCCGCCAGCTCGCTTATTGGGAACGAAGGGAATATCATCGCCAATATGCCAAAGGACCGAGTTAATGGCTGATTTTCGAGATGATCCGGTACCAACGACATCTCCCACGTAGGCGACGGGATGGCCCTTTTGCTTAAGCTGAGCCAAGGTTTCTAGACCATCTGGCATCCGGGTTTCCAGCATGGCTAGCGCATGCAGCGGGATATCAGGGCGCGTGGTGGCGTGGGGGGCGGGAGACAAATCATCAGTATTCGTTTCGCCCGGTACTTTAAAGACGGTAACGGTAATGGATTCATGTAAGGCAGGCTTGCTGGTAAACCATTCCGCCGCCACCCAGGAATCAACGACGGACTGGGCATAGGGATTGGTCTGGGCGAGTTCCATCACGTCATGGTAGGCGTCGTAGACCAAGACGGTGTGTTTGAGAGCCGTGGCTGCAGCGGTGGCCAGCTCAGTATTGTCTGATTTGAGCAGGTCCACTAAAGACTGAACATTGTAGCCGCCCATCATCGTACCGAGGAGTTCAACTGCAGCGATGGGAGTGAGGAGGGGACTGGTGGTTTCGTTGTTTGCGATCGCACTCAGAAACGACGCCTTCACATAGGCCGCCTGATCGACGCCGGGCGGGATGCGATCGCGTAGCAATGCCATCAAAGCTTCTTCTTTACCGGCAGGCGGAGACTTGAGCAGTTCACAGAGATCTGCCGTCTGCTCAGTCGTCAACGGCAGCGGCGGTATGCCCAAGGCAGCCCGTTCCTGAACATGTTGGCGGTAAGATGTCAGCATTTCCAAACCAGATCCCATGAAGCCTTCTCAATCAATAACAGTAATTCACTTGAAACCTTATTTACAGCCTTAGATAGCAAAGCAGCCCTAAGGGAGAAGATTAAAGTTTAGCCGATATATCCAATATATCGTTGGATTGTCAGTGTCTACTGTGTAGCGCCATACTGCCAGGTCATTTCGCCCATTCCACATCAATCGACTGAATGCTATTGCGGTTGTAGACGGTGACAATTGCCTCCACCTGTGAATTACTCCAACCAATTGAAGTCATCCGATAGTTGTAGTTTGGGCCCAGTTGTTGCTTAGCTCGTTGCAAGGCTTCAGCCGCATCAGCGCTGCTGAAGGCAAGATAGATAAGGATGCTGAGGATGATCCCCAACCCAGCACCGCCCAGCCATGCACTCATTGGGGGCGCTGCTTCCATCCCAGATGTCCTCAGGGCAGCCAGGATCCGTTGATGGCGGAGTTGACAGTACAGCCAAGGCAAATAGATGACTAAGGCTCCGGTAAAAATCCATGAGACAGAACTTAAGATTGGATACAGGCGAAATTGAGTCATCCACAGGTCTTGATCCTGAAACACAATTATTCCGATGACGGTGGAGAAGATCCTGTACATCCAGTAAAACGCTGAGAACCAAGTTACCCAGGTCGTAACCTTTAAGTTCCCCCTCAGAAGGAAGACACCAGCGATTACGCCCAAACTTAGCAGATTGGACATTGAATTCACGCCATTTTCACCTCGATAGATCATCATCGAAATATTGAGTAGCCCGAATAGAATCAGTGACCAACCTGCGCGTTTCAAGATAGTTCGAGAAGTCTGGATCATCACGATAGAATCCCGACAATATCCTTTCTTAGTAAGATTTTTATTCGACAAAGCACAGAAATACTGATTTAGAGCGGCTCACGAGTTGCTAGATTACATCATCAATGACAGAGACCTGGTACCTTAACCACAAACCATTGCCTTTTTCAAGATGGAATCACCCCAAGGCTAGTTTACTGACGCTATGAGAGGAAAAGATGATGCTCCGTCATTCAAATCAAACCGCCCCGTCCACTCCACTACTTCTGAGCGGATGCATCGCCTTGTTAACAATATCCGGGTTGTATGGTTGCAATAATCAGGCCAGTAAAGGGGTGAGAAAAGGGAATTCGACGGTTTCGTCGGGCTCCACTTTGCCCAAACCGTCAACATCATCCGCATCAGCCCCAAGCTTAGCGCTTCCTTCCCAAACAACCCCATCTGATCCGACGTTAAAGCCGCAGGTTAAGGGAAATAGCGAGACTTCTCAATTTCAGCCTAATCCCACGTCTGGAGTAAGCGCCAACGCCTCGAAAGTAACCCCGAATACCATTGAAATACCATCCAACCTGGCAAACCCAGCTTCGGCAATTCCTGGGCTACCCGTTCAGATCCCAACGACACCATCTGTCAACCCAGCCTCAAGCCCTACTTCAGCTGCAACGATTCCGACCACACAGCCCAATATCCCTAAAGCCAGTCCTCCGACCCAAAATAGTCCTAAAGCGAATGCTTCATCTGACTCTCCTTCCGCCTTAACAGAGGAAGCCAAGTCCATCAAACGACTCAATCAACCCATTGATCCCAACCTTCGCCTAACGTCTTCCTCTTCGTCTAAAGTCTCTAAGGCATCAAACCCAATTTCTACTTTTGGAAGTCGGACTTCAACTGAAATAAATCGCGCGAGCACTTTCAACAACCCGTCTTCCACAACTCGTTCCGAGTCCTCTGGTCTGCGCCCATTAGTGTACAAGTACAACCCGTCAACAGGGACATACAGTGCAGGACCCGCAGAGTAGATATTATCAATTAGAGTTGAGCGTATTCCACGGTTAGGGGAAGGTGTCCTCAAGCTTAGCCCTTCCCCTAACCGTGGATATGTCCTTTCTGGATGTGAGCTGATACTTTATTACATAAACGACGTGCCCATCAAGGGGTAGAGAAGCAACCGGGCATTCCGCCAACATGACTATACTAAGAGCAGTTCCCAACCTGGTTCGGACTGATTACTAAGGGTACCGATTTTATTTTTATCAAGCTTCAGACCGATATGGAGCAATATGGGTTGTCCCAGGTCTACTCATTGTTTAATCCTAATTAATGACTTGTACCAAGTCGCCAGTATATTGAAATCGGTCAGCACCTTAGGTTAATTTTTCATGGGATCTATTCAAGTTTCACGAGGAACACGCGATATTCTGCCCGAAGAAGTCATTTATTGGCAGCATGTCGAAGCCACAGCCCGCCAACTCCTTCATCAAGCTGCTTATCGAGAGCTGCGCACTCCTATTTTTGAGCAGACCCATCTATTTGAGCGCGGCATTGGCGAAGCCACGGACGTCGTCGGAAAAGAAATGTACACCTTCAAGGATCGGGGCGATCGTTCAATTACGCTGCGGCCTGAAGGCACCGCCGGAGCCGTTCGCTCTTTTATCGAGAATAAGCTTTATGCCCAAGGGGGGGTACAGCGCCTTTGGTATATCGGCCCCATGTTCCGTTATGAAAGGCCCCAGGCTGGACGACAACGCCAATTTCACCAAATAGGCTTAGAGTGCCTAGGCAGCACGGATGCCCGAGCCGATGTGGAAGCTATTGCCATTGCTTCCCAGCTTCTCAAATCCTTAGGCGTACCGGAATGGACCTTATCTCTTAATTCTCTGGGCACTTCAGAAGATCGACAAAAATATCGAGCGGCCCTAGTCAATTATCTTAATCAGTACAAAGACGACCTTGACCCTGACTCTCAAGATCGTCTTCAGCGCAATCCTCTACGTATTCTCGATAGTAAAGATCCAGAGACTAAAGAAATTGCCCAATCTGCCCCCAACATTCTGGATTACTTGGGACCAGATTCTAAACAGCACTTTGACCAGGTTCAGCAGCTTCTCACCGACTTAGATATTGCCTACACACTCAATCCCTGTCTGGTTAGAGGATTAGACTACTACACTCACACTGCTTTTGAGTTCGAATTAGACGAACTAGGGAATCAGGCTACAGTTTGTGGGGGCGGTCGATATGACCGTCTCGTTGCCGAACTGGGGGGGCCTGAAACACCAGCGGTAGGGTGGGCAATCGGGATGGAGCGGCTGATTTTGCTCCTCCAAAAAGCTGAAATCGCCTTAAATCAATCTTTAGATTTTTATTGCGTGGCCCGGGGAGTAGAGGCCAAAGCTCAAGCCCTGCTGATTTGCCAAAATTTGAGAAAAAATGGCTTCTCAGTCGAGATGGATTTGAGTGGGAGTGCCTTTGGCAAACAGCTTAAACGTGCCGATCGGAGCGGAGCCGTTGCCTGCTTAATTTTGGGCGATACCGAAGCGTGCGATCGCACCCTCCAACTCAAATGGCTGCAATCCGGTGAGCAAGAAACCTTGCCTCAAGCCGATCTCAACACCCAAACGAACCAGCTTCAGCATCAGATTGCCGCGATCCGATCTAAAATCTCTACCTAATCCTCCCAATTGAGGCCAGGATCGGTTAGACTGGCCTCCAAGTTGGACTTTCTTGACAATTACCGAGGAATGTGGGTATCTGAACAGTGGCTGTGTGGAGTAGGACATAAAACAAGATGACAGTGGACTTAGAATTCTTGATTCAGAAAGAGGGTGATTTTGAGTGGTTACCCTTGGAATCTCTCAGCGTTGAGATTTTAGTTGGTCGATATCAGCTGATTGCCCAGGCAAGCGAAGCAGATTGCCCGATTCAGGTCCATATTCGGCATCAGTATGTCCAAGACGGCGTATGGCAAGAAGTCGTCCAGCAACAATTGCACCGAACTGACTCCCAAGGTCGGATTGAAGTCTTACCCCCCACATTCTTACAGCATGGACGTTGGATTATTAGCTGCTCTCCCCAACCAGACGAGCGTTTCGGCCTCTCGGAGGTGGATTGTCACTGTGTTCAGCTACATGTCCTCACCCATGACATCGATCTAGATGAAGAGTGGGAATTTGTAGACCCACCCCTCAACCTCCAGCCTGAGCCAAGCTCAACTCGTGCAGATGACCTAAAGCCTCTATTTACAGCCGATATCAGTGCTAAAACCGCTTGGAATAATTTCGCCCCTGCAGTCGAAGCAGTAGAAGACATCGACCTGGTAGACCCAGACCTGCTGGTCCCGCCTCCAGCAGAGACCCCCGCCTTCATGGCCATTGAAGTCGATCCCTTTGCCACTCTCGAAATTGAACCCTCCCCAACAACGTCAGACAAAAAATCAGAGAAAACGTCAGCAGAAAAGTTAGAAGCCGTTCCAGCTCAACCCGAACTCCCTAACATCCCCCAGCACACTCCACTGATTCGTTTTGAAATTTCGCCTGGACTGATTCTTCCCCCCGAATTGTTTAAGTCAGATTTAGACCCCAGCGATATCCCCTTACCTCAGCTCCCGGTCTTTCCTCACTTAGATCACTGGGCAGACCTGTCCTATAGAGAACTATCCATTGCCTTAGGTCGGCTTTATTGGAGCAAGTTAGACACCTACGGCGAAGCAATCGATGTGGACTTTAGGTCTCTCGATCTTCAAACCCGCTTCTTACAGAATTTACAGGCATTAGCTCTTGGCGACATCCCGGTCTCTGAACCACCTCTCCACGACCGATCGTTTGAGCACCTCCAGCTCGATCCAGAGAACTGTAAAGCGCTGATTCCTATCCCCACCCAAGGGAAATCCTAACGTCCCAATAGAAGGATTGAAGAACAATTATGCGGATTTGGCTGATTAGTTTTCTAGTACTGATGGCTGTAGCGAGAGGATTAGACTGGCTACATCACCTCAGTCTTCCCCTGCCAATTTTGCTGCTGGGGGGAGCGATTCTATCCATTGTGTCCAACGAATCTGCTTTAGGAGGATTACCCTGGATGCCCCAATCCGCCTCTACTCAGATCACAGACAAAAGCAACACTGCTATAGCTGACAAAAGGCTCACCCCCCAATAACCTCTTCTACCATCAGTCCCCGAAAAAAACGGAGGCCACTTCCTTAAGTAGCCTCCGTTTTTCACAAATGTATTCAGCTTATATGAACTGAGACAATCAATGCAGCCTAAGCCTCATCCAGGGCAGCAATTCCAGGAAGGACCTTGCCTTCCAACAGTTCCAAACTAGCGCCACCGCCAGTCGAAATATGGCTCATTTTTTCAGCCACCCCTACTTTTTCCACGGCAGCCACAGAATCTCCTCCACCAATGATGGTGTCAGCCCCTGTTTCGGTAATCGTGGCTAAGCTATTTGCGATCGCATCTGTCCCCGCCGCAAACTTATCAAATTCAAACACCCCCATGGGGCCGTTCCAGATCACAGTTTTACAATCTGCCAGCGCAGCCTGAAACTCCTTAACAGAATTAGGACCAATATCCAAGCCCATCCAGCCATCGGGAATACCGTTGATAGAGACCGTTTGCGCATTTGCATCTGCAGCAAAATTATCCGCTACCACCACATCTGTGGGGAGTAACAATGCCACACCTTTTTCCTTAGCTTTCGCCTCCAGAGACCGAGCCAACTCTAACTTATCTTCTTCCACCAAAGACTTACCCACTGCTAGGCCACGGGCTTTGTAAAAGGTGAAAATCATCCCACCGCCAATCAGCAGCTTATCCACCTTATCCAGCAAGGTTTCAATCACGCCAATCTTGCTAGAGACCTTGGAGCCACCTACAATCGCAGCCAACGGACGCTGAGGAGATTCAATTGCCGCTTGTAAATATTTCAGCTCTTTTTCAATCAGATAGCCAGCCACAGAAGGGCTCAGGTGGTGGGTCACCCCTTCTGTAGAAGCATGGGCTCGGTGGGCCGTCCCAAAGGCATCATTCACATACAAATCAGCGACTGAGGCCAATTGACGAGCAAAGTCAGGATCATTGGCTTCCTCACCAGCATGAAAGCGAACATTCTCCAGCAACGCTACTTGACCATCTTGGAGAGCACCCACTTTGGCAGCGACTTCATCCCCAATGCAGTCATCACACTTGGTCACCGGTTGACCCAATAACTCAGAGAGTCGGACTGCGACTGGCGTCAAGCGCATGGATTCATTAACTTGACCCTTAGGGCGACCAAAGTGACTGGCCAGAATGACCCTGGCCCCTTTAGACGTTAGATCTTTAATCGTCGGCAGGGCAGCTCGAATCCGAGTATCGTCTGTAATCTTGCCTTCACCATCCAGCGGCACGTTAAAGTCAGCACGGACAAGCACCCGCTTACCCGATAAATCGGCTGATGTTAAATTGGCTATTGTCTTCTTGGACACAATCAAAATCTCCTAAATGCGTCTATTGCGTTTTATTACCCCCCCATGGCGGTAAGCATGGGGTATTGGCATGATGAGGATTGGGATAAATCCATACCCTAACTATCGTTGGTCGGGTTGGTTTCAAGTTATGAACTGATTCCGTGCCGTCCATATTTTACCGGAGTCCGTACCCTGGAGTAGAGCTACATGTTTAAGACGATCTTGTTTCCAATTGATCAAAGTCGTGCTTCTCAAGATGCGGCTGAGAAGGTGGCTGAGATTGTCAAATTTTGCCAGAGCAAACTGATCATTCTCTCCGTCCAAACTCCTCCCGAGGAGGCCACTGAACCCACTGGCACCGCCAATCCATCCGTCGATCAACTCCTCCAAAATGCCAAGATTGCCTTTTCCGACTGGGGAATTGCAGCAGAAACCATCAAACAAGAAGGTCGACCCGCCTTTTGTATTTGCGATTATGCGGATGAAATCGATGCCGACTTAATTGTCATGGGCTGCCGAGGGGTCGGTTTAACCGAAGAAGGCGCTGCTGAAAGCGTCAGCAATCGCGTCATTAATTTGGCCCCTTGTCCAGTCATGGTTATCCCCTAACCCCATCCGGTGGCGGTTCGATCATCTCAGGACAGCAGGGGACATTCAATCCTTAGACATCTAATTGCCACTATTTGGGTTAACTTCAGACTCTCAAGAAACTACTGCTGCGTCAGTTCAAGAATCACATCACAACGATAATTTTCCGCTAAATTTACCAAAATATCCTTTAAATCCTGGTGCTCAGGCAAAATCTCATCCAGTAAGTCGGTGATTCCTTCGGTATCCAGATTGATGGCTCGAGTCTGAAGCTGCATCAACCATGTTTTGGACATGACTGTATTGAGTTTCGCCTTCAGATCTTTGCGCTTGGGGAGTGACAGTGAATCACTGTTGGTCAGCGGGGGCGTAAGTTCCTCATATAAGTACTTCACCCCAAGATGCTGCGTCATTCGTTCCAAAATAATCGCTTCGTGACAAGGTTTGCGAAGAAAGTCGTTACACCCGCAGGCCATTGCCCGCTCCTTATCTTCCTCAAAGGCATTGGCCGTTAAAGCAATAATGACAGGCTGCGGAATATTCGGCATTTGCCTAATTCGTTGGGTCGACTCCAAGCCATCCATCACCGGCATTTTGATATCCATCCAAATCAAATGAGGATGCCACTCCTCACAAATGTCAAGGGCCTCATGTCCATTTTGGGCAGATTTAACCAGAAAGCCAATTGTTGCCAGCAACGTCACTAGTAAACACCGATTATCCGCATGGTCCTCCACCACCAAAATGCGATAGATCGGTTGATGAGGATGAACTTGCAGCACGCGTTGCTCAGGCTTGGCGACGAGGGACTCACCAGGACAAAGAAGGATTGGAATCGTAAACGAGAATGTCGCCCCCTGACCCAGCTGACTGGACACGGATAAATCTCCCCCCATCAGCTCTACAAATTGACGACTAATAGAGAGTCCCAATCCGGTCCCATGAACCCCTTGGTGGGATTGTTTGCCATACTCCGTTTGATAAAAGGGTTGAAAAATTTTCTCCTGATCTTCGATTGAAATCCCAGGTCCTGTATCTGAAACCGAGAAGGTTAACGCACAGCTTGACCTCGTTTCCATCTCTGGGTGGGGAGCGAGATGAGATTGAGCCACCCCAACGGTGAGCTGAACCCGCCCTTCATCTGTAAACTTAATGGCATTCCCCAGCAAGTTGATCAGGACCTGCCGTAACTTTTTGATATCGGCTTGAATATATTGAGGAACGGTCTTGGAGTATTTAAATTTAAGATTAATTTTTTTTGAGAAAACCCTTTGCTGAAAAAGGTTATACAATCCCTCCAGAAAATGATGCAGATTAAAATCTGTGGGATCGAGGATGATCTGTCCAGCTTCAATTTTAGACATTTCTAAAATGTCATTCAGAAGCGCTAATAGATGTTCGCCACTACTGTTGATAATACTGAGTTTATGGAGATGGGCGGGCGTTAATGTCGCATCTCGACTTAATAGCTGAGAAAAACCGAGAATGGCATTCAGCGGGGTTCGCAGCTCGTGACTCATGCTGGCCAGAAATGTACTCTTGGCCAGATTGGCACTCTCTGCCATTTCCTTAGCAGCTACTAATTTTTGGGCTCGCTCATCCGCAAGTTTATGGGCTTCGGCTAAGGCCGCATTTTTGGCTTGCAGGAGAAACAGAAAATCTGAGATGCGATCATGAACAGCAAAATGATTTAGTTTCAATCCTAATGGCTTTAATTTTCGGATTTCTGTTACCCAAGGAGAGCCAAGGAAAAAGATTAAATCCTGTTCCGAGACCAGCATCATTTGTCCTTGTAACTGCATCCCTATCTGTAAACAATTCAAGATCAACAGGGAGCGGCAGGGTTCAGTAAGACTGACAAAATCAGGCTTGATCGGCGGCCTCTGAATCACAAATTGATCTTTAAACTGACTACCACAAACGTTGGGCAGTAGCAATTCCAGTGAGCTACCCGCCTGCACAATTTTCAAGTCTGAGTTCAGGACAAAATGAAAGGGAAATGCAGCTGAAAATTGTTCTGGAGGCAAGCTGTAATTCAAGGGAGCAGACAATGTGCTAGGCCTGGTAGGTAACTGAGAAAACATCATGATCAGCCCCTTGTTCGCGATCCTGGATTTGAGTGACTTCCACCGCCGTATCAAACCGTTCGCCTAGACCTTCCACTAACCCTGACACCATGGGGGCCATTCCCTGTCGATGAGAGTAGTAATGGAGATTGAGGGTGTTTCTTTCCTGATCGCTACATTGAAAGGAGGGGGGTTGCATTTTGGGGAAAATCACCCCAAGGCGACTATGCAAATCATCAAGATTTCCTAGAAACTCTGGCAAATCATCGCCAGCCAAATCCATCATTTCGCCATACCCTTCTTGCCCAGTAAACTTAACCCAATATTTGCCAAAATCCTCCATGATCTCGGCAGCTGATAGTCCTAGCACTTGGCTAGCAGATTTTACTAAGCGATGGGTCAGATCATCCGGATAACTCTCTAAGCTAATAAAATTGTCAGACTTAGTTTCTGAAAGCGTTTTTATGGATTGCCAAGCTTCTTCACCAAAATGATCACAAACCATTTCTTGGATGGCTTTATTCACTAAGCCATACATATAGCATCCCCCTACTCTTTTAGTTTTCTCAGAAAATAAATATCTTGGAATATAACTATCTACCACTATTTTATTCAATATTATCAAGAACCCATAATCGGGCTAAAAGAATTAGTTCTATTCAAGAAATTTCCTTAAATTCAGTACAGTCCATCGCATTTTTTTTGAGCTGAGATGAAATAAACAAAGGTTCTAACCCCTACTGTGGGGCTGGATCTATTTTCCCTGCAGCTCGGGTGATTAGAATTTGCACATCACAATCTCTCAATTTTTCTCTGGCCATATTTTAATCAGATGATGTGATGAGTTGTCCTGGCATTTGAATTTAATGGACTGATTTTGTTCTATAGTCCACTTGTTGCCAAGCTAAGCCACCATATCGAATAGCAAGATTTCAGCATCTTCAGACTGACTATCAATGGAAATATCACGGAGATTCGTAATGGCAGCAGCATCTCCAGCAACCAAGGCATAAACTTCGTTAATTTGGACAGCCCCTTTGGCAACATGCAGCCAGGCCATACGCTGTGCTGGCAACGTATGGGTAACTGAACCTTGCTGACTGAGCTGGGCTGCATATAGGTCTATATCTTGGTGAATGGTAACGGCTCCCCGTTGGCTGGTCTTTGAACCTAAAAGATGTAGACGATTTTTCTGCTGTTCAAGGGCAACATGGGTTTGCTCATAGTCTGGCTCTAATCCTTCCCTGTCGGGAACTATCCAGATTTGAAGTAAGTGAACGGGGTCAGACTGAGATGGATTATATTCACTATGCTGAATCCCAGTGCCAGCCGTCATTCGCTGAATATCTCCCGGTTGAATGATGGAGCCATTTCCTAGGCTATCTTGATGCTCCAAAGCCCCCTCTAGGACGTAGGTAATAATTTCCATATCTCTGTGACCATGTGTACCAAACCCTTGGCCTGGCTGAATAAAATCTTCATTTATCACTCGCAAGGGGCCAAAACTCATATGGCGAGGATCGTAGTAATGACCAAAGGAAAATGTGTGATAACTCTGAAGCCAGTCTAAGCGGGCAGATCCTCTGTCTTGACCAGAACGAATCTCAATCATTTGAGTCGACCTCTCATTGGCGAAAGAAAAGGGTAAATCACCTTGTCGGTGATAGTTCTATTATCGAATAACTCCAATAAGATGACAATATGATATTTTATTGACATATTGTCGCTTATTTATTGACAATAATATGGATAGGCTTGAGAGTATGCGCGCCTTCACAGAAGTTGTGGATGCGGGGGGGTTTGCGGCAGCTTCACGACAAATGGGACTATCGCGATCGCACGTCAATAAACTGGTGATTAATCTAGAGGACAGCCTTGGGGCTCAGCTCTTACAACGCACGACGCGTAAGGTGACTCCAACTGATACGGGCCTGGCTTTTTACGAACGCTGTCGAGGAATTTTGGCAGCGGTATCAGAGGCAGAAGCAGCAGTTACCCAATACCAAACGAACCCCAAAGGTACGCTAAGAGTGAATGCGCCCATATCCTTTGGTACTCGGTATTTGGCCCCAATCTTGCCTGAATTCTTGGCCCAGTATCCAGAATTACAGGTGGAATTAGCCCTGAATGACCGCTTTATTGATCCCATCGAAGAAGGGTTCGACGTTACGCTCCGGATTTCCGCCCGCCCAACAGCCAGCAGCTTAATTGTTCACGAACTGAGCCCCGCGCAGCGGGTGTTCTGTGCGGCCCCTACCTATTTGCAACAACAGGGAATTCCTGACCATCCCGACCAGCTCAAGCAGCATTCCTGCCTCCACTATGGCTATTTAGCCCCCCTCAATCAGTGGTACCTTAAGGGACCAGAGCAAACCCATACTATTCGAGTCCAAGGCAACGTTTGTTCTAACAATGGAGAGGTATTACGGCAAGCCGCCCTGAAAGGGCTAGGAATTACGCTCTTACCGACCTTTATGGTGGGGGCTGACTTGTCATCTGGCCGATTACAGGTGGTTTTATCGAACTATAAAAGTCCTGCGATCGCAATTTATATCCTCTATCCCGTAAGTAAACACCTGTCGGCCAAGGTACAGTTGTTCACAGCATTCTTACAGGCGCAGTTTGGTCAAGAGCCGCAACTGGTCGGAGAGGCTGGCAAGAACTAAAATGGGAACACTAGAACTATACCAATGGACTTGAGAGTTCAGACTTTGAAAATTCAGAACTCCAATCAATGATTCCCTGATCAACACCCAGTTTTCCCGATCTCGAATGACCAGGGAATCTAGATCCCCTTCTGGAACGCTGTATCAGCAACTCACTTTGCTAAGGATTTGATATGAAAAAATGGCTGCTGTTGCTTTTGTTTTTCGCTGGTTTCAGTTGGGCGATCGCAAATTTTCAAGGGTTGTCAGCTCAAGGGCAATATGACTCCATCATCTTTGACTTCAAGGAATCTCTTAGCTCTGCCGAGATTGAACGGAAGGTCGAGTCCTTATCAACTCAATTCCAAACCGACTTAACCTACAACAGCCAATTTTCCCTGAGTGACCATGTGTTTATCGCTAAAGGAGATGAACAGCTCCTGAAAGCCATTCAAAACTCTGGGATTAAGGAGTTTACTGAATTTGTTGAGCCCAACTATACCTATCAGGCATTGTTTAGTCCCAACGATCCTGATTTCGATAAGCAATGGAATCTTAAGAGCATCAATATGGAGGCTGCTTGGCAAGCCAGTCGGGGGCGAGGGACAACGGTAGCCGTTATTGATACAGGAATTGCCCCCGTTGCCGACTTAAAGCGCACACGCCTCGTTCCCGGCTATGACTTTGTCAACGATCGGGCGAATGCCACAGATGATCATGGTCATGGCACCCATGTGGCCGGCACCATCGCTCAATCCACCAACAACAACTTTGGCGTTGCGGGCATCGCTTATGAAGCCCAACTGATGCCCCTCAAGGTGCTAGGTCGGAGCGGATCCGGCACCGTTTCAGATATTGCCGAATCCATTCGCTTTGCTGCCGACAACGGCGCAGACGTGATCAATATGAGCCTGGGCGGGGGTGGAGAAAGTCAACTGATGCGCGAAGCCATTGAATATGCCCACCAAAAAGGCGTGGTGATTGTAGCCGCTGCTGGAAATGCTGCTAGAAGTGCCGTAGAATTCCCCGCCCGCTATCCCCATGTGATTGGGGTCTCTGCCTTGGATTCTGAAGGGCAAAAAGCACCTTATTCCAATTACGGGGCAGGGGTCGATATTTCAGCCCCTGGCGGCTCCCTGAGAGGCAATGATCGCCTGGGCGGCATTTTGCAAAACACCATCAATCCTCGTGATGGCTCTTCCATCTTCGCCGCCTTTCAAGGCACCAGCATGGCTTCTCCCCACGTGGCAGGGGTTGCTGCCTTAATTCGCTCCATCGGAGTTCAAAGCCCTGATCAAGTTGAACAAGTTCTGAAGCAATCTGCGGTTGCTGTTAAAGACGATGCCGCCAATTACTTCGGTACAGGTAAGTTAGATGCCAGTCGGGCCGTCCGCTTAGCCGCGCAAAAGAGTTTTGGTTTTAACGGCTTTATGGGATGGTTACGGAACGGCTTTTTCTTAGGGCCGCGCTTTTGGTTCGATGCTAGGGCCGTTCAGTGGGGCCATAAGTTACTGATGCTTGCCACTGCCGCGATTATTGCCTGGCTATTTCGTCTACCCTGGAATTGGTCTATGGGATGGGGGTTAATATTGGGCAGTACCGGCTTATTTATCCTGCGCTGCTTCCACCTCGTCGACCTGCCCCACTGGCCTCTACGGGTGTTGGGGAGTTCCTTACCCGAATTGGGCGGTGCGATTTCAGGGGCAAATGCGTTAAATCCCCTAACGGCCAATGTCCTGATCGCCCTGGGACTGATTGTCCTTCTCCTAAGCCATCCCCAACTCAAGTGGTTTGCCCTGGGTGGTTCGGCAGGAATTACGGCCTGTCTCGCGGTCAGTGCTTTGGTCGCGCCTCAAGTGGTGTGGTTCGGCAGCACAGCCGTTGCTCAAGGGTTCCTAGGCATCAATGCTTTGCTATGCTTGGCGTTGTTTTATCTAGCATCCAAATCCGCCTCTCGTTCCGCCTAAGATCAGCATGACGATAGAAGCAGAAGGAACCATCACCTATCAAAGTTTTGGCCTCGGGGTATGGGCTCTGACGGCTAACGATACCACCTATGAACTTTTTGAACCGCCTGCTGAATTACAGCAAGAAGGGCTAGCCATAAAGGTGACGGGTAATATTCGAGACGACATTATGACGGTGGCCATGATTGGCCCAGTCTTAGAGGTTCAAAACTTTGAGATCCTCAGTTCTTAACGCCCAAGGTTAACGCAAAGTGAAACCTTGTTCAGGGCAGCTGAACACGCAATTGCCCTCAGCATTCCCAGGATAATCACGAATGTTTGATTTATCCGCCTAGGATTGAATAATCCCCAGCGCCAGCAGCAAACCGACTACAACCAGAACGCTACCGAGCACCCCATAGAACACCCTGGCTCCATTTCTACCGAAGATAGAGACGAAAAACCGTGCTCTTCGGTTATTCATAAACCAATCCCAATTCAGCCAAGCCCCACAGATTGAGAAAATACCACAAAGCACTAATATCCATCCCATTGTTCTACCCTAATCTATGCGGGGATATTGTACGTTTCCAAGGATTGAACACCAAGTATCCATTAATAATTCTTTCATTTGATCCCCTCCCCCGACAGAGGTACGGGGAATTCAGGACTCAAGCAGCACCAGCAACGGACTATTGTTAAGTTTGTGGCTATCTGAACCATTCAACTATCGACGAGCATAGCGAATGATGAACTATTCCGCAGATGACATTTGTAAAGCCGCTAGAGCAATCCAACCCTATCTGACAGAACTCTTAAATGCTCCCAATGCTCAGCGATTGGAGCGGCAGTTGGAAGGATTACTGTCCAAGGTTTCCCTGGAGCAGGGGAGTCATATGAAACTTTCCCACCTTTTATCTGAGCATCAGTCGACTCGAGACTGGATTCGGTTATATCTGGAGGAAAGCTATCCTGCTGAAGATATCCTTAAAGCGCTCAGAATTTATTACCCCCTCCCCGGGGTTGAGCGTTCCGTCGAAAGTCCTCGGTATGTCTGTCCAGTCGAAAAATGTAATCAGGATTGGTATCGCCAGAGTCGAGAAGCGGAAATTCCGGTTTGCCCCGTTCATGGCTTAAAACTCATGATTGATAGCTAGGCAATGGGGGTGATGCCAAAGCCTCACCGAATAAACCCCTAATTTAGAACTGGATATCCCCTGATGCTCAACAATGCCTGTTTAGCATCAGTCATGCTGATGCTTATCGATATATTTCCCCCGTTTTTTACCCATATGCCTGACTTTGATGGCGGTTGCCCCGTACTGTCATTGAGCAGTGAGTGAGGTGTAATAAATCCAGTGGGCATAGGTTTAAGCAAACTTCTGCCCCTATCTTGATAGCGCTCCAAGCTTGATCCAGCGTGATTCAGAACCCTCAGGACAGATTCAACTTTCTAGACTGTTGGGTCTGGTGTTGACAAAACTTTACATTATGTTATATTGATTCACATAAGCTTTTTTACGGAGTCGAACACATGAGTACTAAGAATCCAGTTTGGGGTTTCACCAGCTATGCAGAGACTTTCAGCGGTCGCTTAGCGATGTATGGATTTTTCATCGCTTTGGTCACTGAAGTCTTAACCGGAAAAGGAATTCTTGGTCAGCTCTCTGCCTGGTTCTTCGTTAACTAATTTTCGTTAGCGTCTGGCTGTGGCTAACAGTCTTTAATTTCTTCTTCCTTGTTATCAGACCCTAGCTCGAAGTTGGGGTCTTTTTTTGGTGAACTTGGATTGTGATGTGCGATCACATCATGCTCACACCGAATGATTTGAGAACACCGATCCCTTCCTTAATGCCCTGTCACTCAAAAGTGGACGCGGGCCTATATCTAGCCTGTTGGATTCGTCACTTGTAAGACTGACAGCCCTGCTAAATTAGGATCCCCTAATTCATGATCCAACTGAATTTAGCGACCTGGGACAACCTGCTGCGGACATATGTCAATGACCAAGGCCAAGTCGCCTATAGCCGCTGGCAGCAAGAATTCTGATCCACGCCTACATTTTGCCTTAGTCTGTGCGTCAATGGGCTGTCCGCTGTTAAGGGCAGAAGCTTATGTCCCAGATATAGCAATCAAAGATTGGGTTAGGACACTTTTCTGAAGGCATGATCCACCGCATCCCAAAAATTTTCGAACTGATGACCTGTTTTGCGTAAGCAAT
>NZ_JANQOP010000213.1 GCF_028285745.1 Acaryochloris sp. IP29b_bin.137
CCAAGTCCCCACCAGGGAGCCAACAACGACAACAGTGAGAGCGACTAACAGTCCACCATTGCCCCAGGCTTGAAACTTGGGTTCATGTTTACCAAAGCGGGGACCAAAGTACAGCCCTGCTGCTAACCAACAGGTGGCAATCCAAAAGACTGCAATCTGTAGGTGCCAGGTGCGGGAGGCAGCGTAGGGCATATATTGTTGAATCGGGACTCCATAAAAACCATCGCCTTCGACGGCATAGTGGGCGGTCACCATGCCCATCAGGATTTGGACTAAAAATAGGACCATAGCCACTCCAAAAAAGAGGGTGGTCACTTTTTGGCTGGGGGTAGCGAGGCGAATAGCCGGTCGGGTCGCAACGGGCTGCACGTCTTCTGCATCTTCTTGGGTGATGTAGACGAACAGAAAAAAGGCAATGGCCGCAATTAAGACCACCACTGACACAATGGACCAGATCAAAAATTGCCCAGGCGCTTGATTGCCAATCAGATCATCGTGGGGAAAGTTTGCGGTGTAAGAGAAAGGCGCATTGGGCCGATTGGCCGAGGCTGCCCAAGCTGTCCAGCTAAAAAAGGCCGTAACTGAGTGGATTTGCCCCTCATCGGTGAACCAACCGCTGGGAATGGAATGAATGGAAGAGCCTTGGGAGAGCAGGGTTTGATAATCCGCAAAGACTCGTTGTAGCCCTTGGGTTTGGGCCGACGTTAGCGCCAAGGTGTCCGAGTGGGTATCGTAGCGATTGGCCTTAAAGTCCTGCTGGACTTGGACGGTCAGGGTGGCGCGGTCGATATCTGATAATTGCTCGAAATCCGCTTGACTGAAGTCAGGATCACCGTCATACAGGACACCCGCAGTGGCCAATCCCCAGCGATGGAGGACATCTGCGGTCCAGTCTGGAGCTAGATAGCTGCCATGACCCCAGATGCTGCCAATATGTTGGCCGCCTCGGGCAAGGTAAGTTTCTTGGCCCGTTTGGATATCAACCTGGGTAAGGATCGTTTCCTGCTGAGGTGAAACAATTCTGGCGGGGATGGGAGGTGCATTTTTATAAATGGCTGCACCCGCCGTGAGTAGAACGGTAAAGGTGACAATGCAAATAAGGGCTAGCCAGGCGGGTAAGCCCATAGAGGGGCGGCGCGATCGCAAGTTCGTCGCTACAGTGTTATCTAAAGCTGGGTTGGCCATCGTTGCTATCCCCAAAAATGGTTTTGCTCCTAACAGCTCATCTTTTGAGTGGGGAGGAGTCGAACCCTAAGGACAAGGTTCGCCCAATGCTGAGCGGGTCTGGAGGAGATGCCTCTCACTGTAAGAGACTCGACTTGATTCATTCTTTGACTTAAGTCAAGCAGGCAATTAAAAGATGCTTAAATCTAAGTCCTGGTAATTAATAAGGTGCAGAGTCTAAGCCAGGGGCTAAAGTGTTGTGGAGGTTACGAACGGACCTTCGTCATACTTGGAATTCTGGGCAGAGTGTAGGTAGATGATAGACACCGCTAACGTGGCAGATTGGTTGGAGACAACCGTGATTTTTCGCGGCTTATCCGCAGAACAACGCCAGGCCCTGACCCAAATTGCTCAAATTCAATCCTTTAGAAAAGGCGAGCAAATCTTCCGCCAAGACCAAGAAGCGACGGGATTTTATGTGGTGAAGTCGGGGCGAGTCAAAGTCTTTCAGATGTCTGCCAATGGCAAAGAACAGATTTTGAATATTTTTACCGAGGGGGACAACTTTGCAGATGTCCCTGCTTTAGATGGCCAAGCCTTTCCGGCTTCCGCTGCAGCCCTAGAACCTGCAGATCTGATTTTTTTTCCGCGCTACCCGTTTCTGGATTTTCTTCACCACAACCCTGATGTGGCGGTGCAAATGTTGATTAGCCTCTCTAGCCATCTGCGCCATCTGGCCCAACTGGTTGAGCAATTGTCATTTAAAAGTGTGCCGCAGCGTTTGGCAACCTACCTGTTAAGTTTGGGTGATACGGCCAGCGATACGGTCTATCTAGACTTAACCAAAAGCCAACTGGCAGCAAGGCTGGGAACTATTCCAGCAACCCTATCTCGGGCGTTTTATCAACTGAGTAGTAATGGCATGATTGCGATCGCAGGTCCCAAAGTGACGATACTGGATCGCGATCGCCTTATCGCCTTAAGCCAATCTCCAGACTCTTCCGATTAGACACCTTGTTCTGTGGCAGGCACTTCACCAAAACTAATTTGCTCGGAGGAATAAGACCGGGGCTCAATGTGAATGGTGGCCCGGACAGGGGCATACTTTTGCTCCAGAATGGCTTCCACCTCTTCTGTGATTTCGTGGGCCACTTCCACACTGTCTGAGTCAACCACCAGGTGCATTTCGATAAAGGCTTGTCGTCCCAGCAACCCCCGAGAGGCAATATCGTGACAGTTGAGAACCCCTGGCACATTAATAACAGCGTCATGGATGGCTTCTGGGGCAATAGCCATCTCATCCACCAGCCAGGGTAAATTGCGCTGCAAGACCGACCAGCCACTGGCAAAGACCAAAATACAGACAGGGAAAGCCAGCAACACATCGACCCACTGGTAGCCAAACCCCACACCGACCAGGCCAAGCATAACCATGGCCGTGACCCAAATATCACTCATCGTATGTTGGGCATCCGATAGTAGAATACTGCTGCCGACCCGCTCACCCACGCGGCGTTCGTACACCGCCACCACAATATTGATACCCAGCACCACCAGTAATAACTCTAATATTTGGGGAGACATCTCTACTAGGGACCCTGGGTTAAACAAGTGTCCCACTGCCCCTTCTAAAATCTCAAAACAGGCAATCCCTAAAAATGCAGCAATACCCAAAGCGCCAATGGCATCAAATTTCTGATGCCCATAGGGATGTTCTCGATCGGGTTCGGGGGATGCCAATCGATTCATCGTTAATCCCAGAACATTATTGGCACTATCAGTAATGCTATGGAGGGCATCGGCAAATAAGCTGAGGGACCCTGTCCACCATCCCAGTCCAGCCTTAATTAGCATCACGGTCACATTTAAAAACAAGACAGTGACGAGCACATTGCGCACATCTTGGCGATTATCGAGGGTCATAGGGCTACTGGGGCTGCTTTTATTTAAGAACTGCTATTGAGATCAATCATCAGTCATAAATACGGCTTACTGCAACTATTTAGAAGCCAATAGAACAAGTAATTTATTGATTTAAATCAAAAATATTATTCATTGTTATAGAGCCTCTAAAACTTAGGATTCCCATAAATTAATTGCGGTGAGGGTATTTCAGAGTTCCGACTAGTACTGAGTTCGTTAAAACAGTCTAAAAAGTGTAGACGACAGAAGACTACTTATTGATAATGACTATTAATTAGCTGAACTCTACTTGTTTGATTTCACCCTGTTGCGGGTGGGCTAGATAGGTATAGCTATCAATTGGGTTCTAGCTGACTGCAGCGATCTGCAGTGCAGTCTTGATTTGTGTCAAACGTATATTGCTTTGAATTCTGCTGGCTATTTGTATTAGCAGTAAATATTGTATTTCTGTGTTTCGGAATTTCTATCTGTGACTATAAATTCCCACATTCCTGCCAGTTTTTACCAAAGCTTGGCCAAAACTCAACCGCCACAACAACTATGGATTGTTGGCTATCGCAACGGTGCTAAGACGACTCAACTGATTGGTATGGGACTAGCCCCTGGAACCGCCATTGAAATCTTGCAGCGGGTGGCTGGCAATTTAGTGGTTCGCATCGGCGAAACCCGTATTGGTCTTAATCAGCAAATTGCCGAGCAAATTCTAGTGACGGATCAGCCGTTGACGGATCCAGAACAAACCATGGGAGACCCCGCCAAGATGGAACAAACTGCCCCCTTAACCCTTAAGGATCTACAACTTTATCAAACCGGCAAGGTTAAAGGCTTTGCCAATACGCATACCTCAGACCTGAGAGCCTATAACCTGAGAGCCTATAAAAAGAAGCTATTGGCGATGGGTCTTACCCCGGGCACTGAATTTACCGTGACCCACATAGCTCCCCTCGGGGACCCCATAGAAATCAAAGTTCGAGGGTTTCGGCTTAGCCTTCGTCAAGCGGAAGCCGCCTTATTGATTGTCCAAGAGGTGCAGGAATAGTCATGTCAACACCGACCATTGCCTTAATTGGCAACCCAAACTGTGGTAAAACCACTCTTTTTAACGATTTAACTGGAACAAACCAGCGAACGGGTAATTGGCCAGGGGTGACCGTTGATCAAAAAACGGGACACTATCACTATGACGGCACCAAAACGACGGTGGTGGATTTGCCCGGAGTCTATTCACTAGATGGCGAAGATGACAGCACGGGTTTAGACGAAGTGATTGCCCGCGACTATCTACTATCCACCGAGGCAGATTTAATTTTGAATATTGTCGATGCCTCTAACTTGGAACGCAATCTTTACCTCACCACCCAAATCATGGAAATGGGACTGCCCATGGTGGTTGCCCTAAACATGATGGACATTGCTCAGGATCACGACTTGGACATTGATGCGCAGGTGCTATCCCAACGTATGGGCTGCCCCGTAAGTACCATGAGTGCGTTTCTAGGAGAGGGCATCCACGAAATCAAAGATATTATTAACAGCTATGTTGGTGATCCGAAAAATCATCCTACCTTTGTCACTTACCCTGCAGTGATTGAGGATGCCATCCATCAGCTAGAGCCGATCGTCCAGCGGCAGGGGCATAATTCTAAAATTGCGCCTCGCTGGACCGCCTTGAAGTTGCTGGAGTATGAGAATCGGGTGGCCCCAGAGTTGCAGGGGCAGCAGCTTGAGCAAATCATTGCCAAACATCGTCGCCAAGTTCACCAGTTGTTGCATGAAGATATCGATATTTTGGTGGCGGATACCCGCTATGGCTATATCCGCAGTCTGATGCAAGCAGCGGTTCAACAAACCCATCAGGTCAGCCATTCTAAATCGGATCAGATTGATCAGGTCGTCCTCAATCGCTGGATTGGCATTCCCCTGTTTTTGTTGGTGATGTATTTGATGTTTTTCATCGCCATCAATATCGGTGGAGCTTTTATTGACTTTTTCGATATTGCTGTGGGGACACTATTTGTTGATGCGCCTCAAACCTGGCTTGAGTCCATCGGCACACCGGGCTGGCTCATGGGTATCATCATCGCAGCGGGGAGTGGCATCCAAACTGTCGCGACGTTTATCCCCCAAATCGGCCTGCTGTTTCTGATTCTGGCGCTGCTAGAAGATTCAGGCTATATGGCCAGAGCCGCGTTTGTCATGGATAAGCTGATGCGGTTTGTCGGCTTGCCGGGTAAGTCGTTTATTCCCATGCTGGTGGGGTTTGGCTGTAATGTCCCGGCAATTATGGCGACTCGGACTTTGGAAAATAGACGCGATCGTCTGATGACAATCATGATGAATCCGTTTATGTCCTGTGGGGCCAGGTTGCCCGTATATGCCCTGTTTGCAGCGGCCTTTTTTCCCCGCAATGGTCAGAATTTGGTATTTGGCCTATACCTAATTGGGATCGCTGCTGCCGTATTTACCGGGTTTGTAATGAAAAACACGATTATGCAGGGCGAGGCCTCCCCGCTGGTGATGGAATTGCCTCCTTATCACATCCCTAAAATTAAAGGGGTTTTTCTGCGGGCTGGAGACCGACTCAAAACCTTCTTGCTGAAAGCGGGCAAGATGATTGTGCTGATGGTGATGGTTTTGGCCTTCTTAAATTCCGTTGGCACCGATGGCACCTTTGGTCAGCAGGATAGTCAAAACTCAGTGTTGTCAGCCAGCAGCCGAACCATTACGCCTATGTTTGCCCCTATGGGCGTTCAAGCCGAGAATTGGCCAGCGACGGTGGGCATTTTTACAGGTGTCTTTGCCAAGGAGGCCATGGTGGGATCGTTGGATTCTCTCTATGGTCAACTGGCTGAAGAAGCAGCACCCCAAGGTGAGGCAGATCCTCCCTTTAATTTGAGTGAGAACCTTCAGGCTGCCTTTGTTAGCATCCCAACCAATATGGTCAGTTTGGGGAATCAACTGCTCGATCCGCTGGGATTAAATGTTGGTGATGTCCAAGATCAGAGTGCCGTGGCTAAGGAACAAGAACTCTCCACAAGTACCTTTGGCCAAATGGCTCAGCGGTTTGGTAATTCTACAGCAGCGTTTGCCTATCTCTTGTTCGTGCTGATGTATTTTCCCTGTGTCGCAGCAACTGGAGCGGTTTACCGAGAAACCAATTTAGGCTGGACGGCCTTGGTCGCGGCTTGGACGACTGGTTTAGCCTATTGGGTGGCGACCATGTTTTATCAGATTGCTACGTTTGCCCAGCATCCTGGGTTCTCTACTGTTTGGATTGGAGGTGGTGTAGTGGTGATGGTTGCAGTGATTGGTCTTTTGAAAAGCTTAGGTACTCGGCGAAATACCGTCTCCATTAGTCCAATCAAAAGCACTAATAGACCAAAAGTAACCGCAAGTAGGCGTTAAAGCCCAGTTCGTATCACACATTGCAGGATGACCGTTATGATTTTGCAGGACATTCAAGACTTTATCCATAACGGTCATCTGGTTTCTTTGGCCGAGATGGAGCAACATTTCCATATTGAAGGCCAAGCCCTACAGGCGATGATCCATAAACTGATTCGTAAGGGTCGGGTGCGGCAAGCCCCTGTTCCTACAAAATGTCATGGCTGTACCTTTTGTGATGGTCATGCCCTGACATTTTATGAATGGGTAGATGAGCAAAATCGCCCTGAACCGCATCATGGGTCCCGATGCTCTATTCCCTGCTGCCAAGATCAACCCATCCATAGCTTAGAACCTGAGCTTTTCAATCAGTACGGTTCAACATCAAAGAAAGTTGGGTGACACTTTCTGCAGTAGATAAATTCTTAAATCCTATGTCTGATTTATAGTTTCAATTCATGCTGTCAATTCAAGAGTGTTACCCTTGTCTGGACCATACCGAACCGTTCCTCTCTAGACGTCCACTACGGCAATGTTTGCTCACAAAGCAGCTTAACTTCTGCTGTTATGGGTCGGTGAGACTGATCAGGATTTCGACATTCACTGTAGTACATGAGTGGAATCACAACTAAGGTCAGCAGGGATGACGCTAGCATTCCACTAAGTAGTGTCCAAGCTAACCCTGACCAGACTGGGTCGCTGAGGATGGAGAGGGTGCCCAACATCGTAGTGACACTCGTGAGGAGAATTGGGCGAAAACGAGTCGCCCCTGCTTCGAGAATAGCCAGCTTCAAGTCAGTCCCTTCCCGCAATTTATCCCCCACGAACTCTAGCAAGACGATGGCATTGCGAACGACGATTCCCGCTAAAGCAATCACCCCAATCATGGCCGTGGCACTGAAGTAGACGCCATTGAGGGAAAAACCAATCAAAATTCCAATTAAGGCGAGAGGAATGCTGCCCAGAATAATCAAGGGCACCTTAAAGCTGCGAAACTGACCGACGAGAATCAGATAAATAAGCAGGACTGCCACCAGCATGGCTAAGCCTAAATCTCGAAACACATCGAGGGTAAGCTTCCATTCTCCATCCCATTGGATCGAATAGCCCTGGGGTAACGGATGCTGCCAAAAATAGATCAACTGATCGAGAACTGCATATACAGACGATCGATCGCCCATTTCCCCCATCACGTAGGTGACGGGCCGCTGATCCTTATGAAAAATAGGTTGATTAACTGTAGTGGGTTGAAACTGCACCAGTTCTGAGAGGGACACTAAAGCGCCGTTGGCAGTGGGCAGTTGAATCCGACGCAGGTCATCTATACTCTGACGATTGGCATCTGCAAAGCGGACTTGGATGCCGATGGGACTCAGTTCATCGGCAACTTTGAGGATAGACACTTGGGCACCTGAGATCGCAACCCGTAACGTCTGAGCAATCTCTTGGGTCGCTAATCCTGCTCGCTGGGCTTTCTCTCGATCCACCACCAGCCGCATCTGAGGCATTTGATTTTTCACCGAATCATCAATATCAACTACAGCATCAGTTTGGGCAAAGACCTGCCGCACTTGCTTGGCTAATGCCCGCAGTTGCTCATAGTCAGGACCATAGACTTCTGCCAACATCGTCGAGCGCACCGGAGGACCAGGGGGATCTTCCACGAGCTTGACGAGGGCATTATGGCGAGTCGCCGCCTGTTCCAATTGGGGACGCAGGGTAAAGACAATGGCTTCTGATTGCCGAGACCGAGCATCTTGATTGGTGAGATGGACTCGGATATCAGCAAAATGTTCGGCTTGGCGATCTGTTGCTCCTCGCAGCATCCCATTGAAATCTATGGGTGACCCCGCACCGACATAGGTTTCAAAATGAATAATGTCAGTTTCTTGTTGGAGGACAGCCTCTAAATCTTCAACCAGATGATTGGTAGTAGCTAACTCCGTCCCCAAGGGGGCATCTACTTGCACCAGAAAGGTATCCTTATCCGCTTTCGGTAGCATCCGAA
Organism: Acaryochloris sp. IP29b_bin.137; assembly: GCF_028285745.1. Taxonomy (GTDB): domain Bacteria; phylum Cyanobacteriota; class Cyanobacteriia; order Thermosynechococcales; family Thermosynechococcaceae; genus Acaryochloris. Next base: position 8,480 of record NZ_JANQOP010000213.1, read on the forward strand.
ACCGCACGGCCTGAGTCAGGGGCAAAATCATCGTTGCTAAGAGTAATCCCGTCACCCCTAGCAATACAAATCGTCGTCGGGACGCGGAGTCAAGGAGGGGAGCTATCACCCAGCGATAGCCACGATAAATGCGGGTCTGTTGAATACTGGGCAATGTCTCTGAGTGGGGCTGTAGCTGAATTAAACGTAGAGCTAAAAAAGGCGTGACCGTTACGGCTAGGGTTGTGCTAATCAGCATTGCCACGGGCACATTAAAGGGAATCGGTCCCATATATGGTCCCATCATTCCCGTCACAAATCTCATCGGTAAGAAGGCTAAGATAACGGTGATTGTCGATAAAAGGATCGGGGTGCCCAATTCATTAACAGCGCTGACAGCAGCAGTTGTTTTCTGCCGTCGGTCAGATGGCGGCACAGATTCAAAGTGGCGGTGAATATTCTCGGTAACTGCGATCGCATCATCCACTAACGTCCCCAAGGCCAAGATCAGGGCAAATAGGGTAATGCGGTTAATGGTTTGTCCCGCCATCCAGCCCACGGCTAGTGTCCCCGCTAAGGTCAGGGGAATTACAAAGGCGACAATGGCGGCTTCCCGCCACCCCAGGAACATCACAAGTAGCCCCACGACAGTGGCAATGGCAATCAGCAAACTTTGGTAGAGATCACCCACAGCCCTGGCAGCGGTCTGACCATCATTCCGGGTAACGACAATTTGCACCCCCGGTGGCAGTTGGGATTGGAGATCATCCACGCGATCAAAAATCTGCTGGGCAACGGTAACCGCATTCGTGCCTTTTTTCTTAGCGATTCCAATCGTCATCGCAGGCTGGGTGATAAATTCCCCTTGAGCC
>NZ_JANQOP010000235.1 GCF_028285745.1 Acaryochloris sp. IP29b_bin.137
TAAAGAAAGTTCATTAAGTTTCACGAATTATAACAGACCGCCTACAACACCAAATGTTTGTGGTGACAGCATTTTCATCCGTTTTATAACGAACATTACTGTAACGAGAACGTCATAATCTCTTTTTTTATCCTCAGGTTGTGAGAAGAGCCTTTAGATTTTTTTAATAAGCTAGTCGCGGAAAAGAGAAACTTCTTCCCTAGCTAGAAATTCGACCCGCCAAGGGAGAACTGGCACTGGCATAGGCTTTGACTGGGATGCGTCCCGATTGGTAGGCGAATCGTCCTGCTTGGGTGGCCATCCCCATGGCAGTTGCCATCATCACTGGATCTTGGGCTTTAGCAATGGCTGTATTGATTAACACTGCATCAGCCCCCATCTCCATGGCTTGTGCTGCTTCACTGGGAGAACCGATGCCGGCGTCTACGACGACTGGTACTGTGGCATTCTCAATAATGATCTGAATATTGGCCATATTTTTGATCCCTTGCCCCGATCCAATAGGCGATCCAAGGGGCATGACGGTAGCACAGCCGACTTCTTCTAGGCGCTTAGCTAACAGGGGATCGGCATTAATATAAGGCAGAACAGCGAACCCCTCTTTAACCAATTGTTCAGCCGCCTCCAAGGTGCCGATGGGATCAGGTAGCAAGTACTTAGAGTCTGGGATCACCTCTAGCTTGATAAAGTTATTGTCTTCTTGCCCTAACAGCTTGGCCATTTCTCGACCGAGCCGGGCGACCCGAACGGCCTCTTCTGCTGTTTGGCAACCAGCGGTATTCGGGAGCATCCATACCTTGTTCCAATCCACAGCTTCAGCTAAGCCTTGATGTCCAGGGGCGTTGGTTTGCACCCGACGCACAGCGACAGTCACAATTTCACAACCACTGGCCGCAATACTGCGCCGCATCGTTTCAAAATCGTCATATTTGCCGGTACCGGTCATTAACCTTGACTGGAACTGTCGATGACCGATTTGTAGGGTCTCAGTCGTCGCAGCCGAAGAGGAAGAATCAATGGTTTGCATAGCCAAGGATAAAGGTCTAAGAAAAGTTCAGCAATGAAGGGAAACTGCCGCTAGGCTAGTGAAGTATCTCACATTATAAGAAACCAACTTGCGGTCATGGGAACCCCCTATTTATCCCCTGCGTCAGAAAGGGCAGGTGTAATTATGGTCAATTCCATTCATGACAGCCAGTCTTCAGGTATCTTGGACAAGGGTTAGGGTTGAGGATTCAGAACCCCACGTGCAAATACCAGCAGCGAAACTTGGCAACTCTGAGCTGGTGCAACTTTGTCAAGCTGGGTTGCACCCCGATCGCGATGCCTTTACAGAACTTCTCCGGCGGTATCAGTCCCATGTCGATCGGGTGCTTTATCACCTGGCCCCCGACTGGGACGATCGTGCCGATTTGGCCCAAGAAGTGTGGATTCGGGTCTATCGCAATATTAGCCGCCTGAAGGAGCCTGCTAAATTTCGAGGTTGGTTGAGTCGGATTACCACCAATCTGTTTTACGACGAACTCCGCAAGCGTAAACGTCACCGTAGTCCGCTGTCTCTCGATGCTCGGCTGACCATGGAAGACGGCGATATTGCCTGGGAAATTGCTTCAGGCGAGCCAGGGCCAGATGAGAGTCTAGCCACCCATGAGTTTTATGGTCAGCTGAATGATGCGATCGCAGAGCTGCCAGAAGCATTTCGCACCACCATTGTTCTGCGAGAAATCGAAGGCTTAGCCTATGAGGAAATTGCTGAAATCACTGGTGTTTCCCTAGGAACCGTCAAATCTCGGATTGCTCGGGCTCGTTTGCGGCTCCAAGGGCAATTACAAAAATATCTTAAAGGTTAACGTTAAATTCTTCATCAAAGTTGATCATTCTAAGGATATAGACGAAAAAACCTTTACACTTCTTTGTCTGTCCCCTAAACATACGTTAGATTTAAATCAGGGCTTTCATTCATGAAACGCTTGCTTGAGATACCGACCTGGTATCAGCTTTTTGTCTCAGGTAGATGACCATACCTATCACCTTCTGAATGACGCAAGGTGGAATATTCTTTCCACCTAAACCTCCCAATCGGGCAAGTGAGATACTGCTATGGATGACATTAAAACAATAGAATTTGATCGATTTGAGCTTCTCAGTACCTATCTGGATGGAGAAGCCTCTGCTGCTGAACGAAAGCAAGTGGAAGCTTGGCTAGCATCTGACCCCGAGTTTAACCAGTGCTATCAGCAACTCCAGCAGTTACAGCGGGGGGTCCAGGCTCTTCCCATACCGGCTTCTGCATCAGCAGAACAAACTGTAGAAAATGTGCTGGCCCGAGTAGAGCGTAAACCGAAATTAGCCATTTGGGCGACAGTAGGCACTGCTGCTGCCGTCGCAGTCGCGGCGATTTCAGGGCTCTTTTCTGGAGGCGGATCTTTAGTCCCTCAAACAGCTCAGAGGCCTGAGAACGGAATGTCCTCTGTTGCACAGTCTCAACCTGACACGTTACAACCTTCGGATCTGCTGATTGCAATTGAGCGCTCTCCAGTGGATATCCCCGTTGCCAGCGTTTCCGACACGGATGCACCCTAGGGATTAACGCAACAGAGACCCCGCAATCATCCCTAACAATAGGAGCAATCCTATCCAAACATTTTGGCGAAACAGTTGGCCATAGGCGCTAGGCACCAAGTTCTTACGTCTTAGCCGATAGATTTGTCGCAACCAGAGATAGGTACACAATCCCAAGGATGTCCAATAGCCAAAGTGGAGATTGAGGCTATATCCTAACGCGCCTAAACAAACAACGGTCCCCACCAAAAAGGTGGCAATAGCGGCTTCTGCATAGCGACCAAAAAATAAGGCGCTAGAGTTGATACCCAAGCGTCGATCGTCAGGGCGATCAGGCATGGCATAGATGGTGTCAAAACCAAGGGTCCACAGCACGGTCGCAGCCCAAAGCAACCAGGTGCCTACGCTGAGATTGCCCACTGCTGCGCTCCAGCTAATTAGCACTGAAAAGCCCCAAGCAATGGCTAAGACTAATTGAGGGACAGGGAAAAATCGCTTGGCTAACGGGTAACAAATGATCACAGGGACGACAGCAACGCACAATCCAAAACTGAGGGGGTTGAGAAAGCGAGACAGACCAAACGCACAAGCAAATGCAATAAAGGCAACCGCCAAACCCACCCGAATCGTCAGAGAGCGATCCGCTAAAGGTCGAGTCCGAGTCCGTTGAACCTGGGGATCAATATTTCGATCCCACAAATCATTGACAACACAGCCAGCCGCACTGGTCGCCAGACTACCGGCAATAATGATGGTGACCAGTCCAAGAGAAGGCTTACCTTGGGCCGCTAATACTACAGCCCATAAGGCTGGGATCATCAGGATTAACCGACCTTCTGGCTTATCCCAACGCAATAACTTGATAATTGCAAACCAGGTGGGAGTGGAGGGTTTGGACTGAAGGCGAGCCATGCTGTTTCATCATGAATTCCATTACTAATCATGCCAAAGATTGAATGACATGGGATCAGAGGATGAAACGGCCAGAAAAGTCAGATGAATTAGGTTCAAACCGCTTGGGGCTGATTATTCCATAGCCAAGACAGCAGTACACCACCTGCGGCTAACTTGAGCACCTCGAAGCTCCAGTACACATAGTGCAGATGATCCATCGATTCGGGGACAACTGCAGTTTCAAATAAAGAGAGCTGTATGCCCAATCCACTCATTTGTGGGGTCAGACCGTACGTATAAATGAATGGGATGACAAACAGGACCGATGCTAACGCGATGGCTGATTGTCTTCCAGGGAACCCAGGAGTTAACGCCCACCAAAGCAGAGTACCTGTGAGGACTAGGGCACCAGCAGCGAGTTCGACCCGATTAAACATCGAAAAAATCATATCCCCAGCCGCAGCGAATCCAGAATTGGACATCATCCCAGAAACATATAGCCCCGGCATAATCACGAAATCCATGAGGGCGCTGGCGCTGATCCATGCGATTAAGGTTACGACAATTGCTGTGCGAGCCGTAGACAAATTAAGGGGGCTGCTAACGAACGTGTTGGGTTTTGCGGCAATGCTCATAATATTGCGGATCCTAGTACCATCTATCGAAGGTGAATAACCCTCCTACAGCTAGCCTAACGAGAACCCTTGAAATTCTTGGGTTCTTGAAACAAAATGCAAGTCAATTGCAATAAAACGACAAAGTACGGTATTCACTGGGGCTTGGACTCTAGAATGATGCGAGTTGAGCCCAGAGCCTGAATGACTGGGTTGGTCTGCCAATCTTCGATGAGTAAGCGTTGCAACAACTGTGCCGCCTGCTTACTATCGGGCGTCTCTAGTTGCCCTAAATAATGACGAGCACTGTGGAAGGAATCCTCTTGTCCAAGCGCAAAAATACTATCGGATCGCTCCATTAAGGATTTAACTTGATTTTGCAGATTCGACCACAAATCGACATGGCGGAGATTACTAAAGGCTTCAGCCACTAGGTCTTGACGATGCTGAATCAAAACGGTTTGAGGTCTCAATAGGGGAGGGAGATCATCCACCATTACGGCGGGACCATAAAAAATGCAGTGCAGGGCCTCAATCCATTTGGTATAGGGGTGGAAGAATCGCTGCAGGATATGAAGGGCCTGGGCAGCAATAATACTGCCCTGACTATGGGCGAGGATGATCACCTCGGACCCGGCTCGAATCCCTTGAACTACCTCATAGGCTAAGCGAAAAATGGAGCGTGGGGTTCCGGCTGGATAACTACCGTACAAATATGCCTCGAAATCGTTCCAATTCATGTTTTGAATAAAAGGCAGCTTCCGAACAATATCTAGGTCAAAGGGCAGCTTTTGAGCCACATCTCCTAGCGTAATGGCTGAATTTTGGGGCTGTTGCTGTAGCTCGGTGAGGATGTCGGTGTCGGGAGGGAGGGTGCGTTCACACAATAGTTTCAGCATATCGGCATATTTTTGCAGCCGTTTGTCATTGTCCACAGAGAGTCGCTCTGGCCAAAATTGAGCGAGTTCGGCCTTGCCCATCATGGATTCCAGTAGATCCCCTTGATATCCAGAGGTGCTGTTATGGATGCCGACGATGTCGAGAGGGCGATCGAGGGTCAACCAGACTAGCGTTTCTAGATCCTGTATTTGTCGTTCTGCTGAACTGGTTACCCCATTTACATGAAGGAGGCGTTTTGCACGTCCAATCGGCTCTGCGGGAGGATAGGTTAGCAAATGACCATCTTGTTGCTGTTCGCTCAGCATAGAAAAAACAAACTACTGACTACTCAAAATATCGACGGTGATAAAGATCACGAAGTCCTCGTGATCCACATCCTGCCTGGACCCATCTACAATTGCCATACTACAAGAGACTCGGTGCTATCTGAGTCGTCAATGGGGAACACACAGTACGCCGACAGACTTGGTTCAGTTTGTCGGTTTTTTATTGCTTATTTTGAGGGCAACTCTAAAGTCATAGCCACAGAATCTATTTCATCAAGCCCATCGTATGCTTCCAGGACAATTCTTTGCGGAGGATATCAAGGGCTCTGCGATCGCTTCCCTCAAACAAGGGGCTAATTTGCCCTAAAACTTGCTCCACTAGCTGTGAGGCAAAGGCTCCCCCAGAGCGTAACAGATGGCTGTAATAGCCAAACTGAGGTTGATGTTTGCGATCTAAGTGAAAGGCATGGATATCATCGGTTGTCATCGTCCAAACGGGTGTATTAACAGGGACGACCAAACTAGGAATCCCTTGATCTCCATATGCATCTGACTGATCGTGCACCAGAACACCGATAAGGACACACCATAATAGGGTTCTAGTTTCCCGAATTAAGTCTGGCGTAAAGAAGGGATCAGGCTGGCTTACCAACCGGGGGCCAGAGTTCAAATAAGCTGGGTTGAACAATTGAGAGTTGTAAATCAGGCCGACAGCCCAATGTCGTTCTTCGGTTTCCAGTTTGACGAAGCAGCCAAATCCGTAGTCATCTGGGCGGGGAGGGGTCAATACTTCCATATCATCATCCACCTGGATGACGTAGTCGCAGTGTGAGTCTGACTTAACAACTTTTCCAAGTTTCATACTCAAAGGAGAAGCTAGCTTTGCTTGAATTCTAAACGCCTTCATCCGTTATTGGTATTCGCTTAGAAAGACTTAAGGCCTTCATTGGCTTGGGAGTTGACTCAGTGTAAACGTTAAGGTTTTGGCTTGCCTTGAGATCCATGCCCGTGGGTTGGGCATGGGGGAGCACTGATAGAGCGATCTAGCCAACCCACTGCCTGTTGTAAGCGAATGAGTCCTTCTTCCGTGTGATTATTGAGAAGGAACACAATGGCCGTAGATGCTTGTTCTAACGCCCTCGCTCGACGATTGCCTTTGAGGCGGTGCCAGTCCCCTGAGGTGATGGTTAACTGTTCTACTAATTTGCGGGCTGTTTCAAGCGTGGCCTCTGTTGAGGCAGATTGCTCAGACAGCGGAGTGGAGGAATGGGGAGACATATTCATTTTCGTTTGTGCCTGACATTGATTGTAACGAGGGTATCCTAATTGTGTCAGGCTCAGGCATTGAACTGAACCTATGACTTTAACTGGGCTGATACAGAAATCCCTGTTACAATGCCCACTAGCGATTCCTGCGACGTTGGTGACTGCCAATATTGTTTTTTGATCTATACCT
>NZ_JANQOP010000261.1 GCF_028285745.1 Acaryochloris sp. IP29b_bin.137
CTGAGAGAGATTAAAGTGCGAACTCAACCCAAAGGGGTTATCTCCCAGAAGCCCTACCTTATTAGCTTTTCAGCCTTTCGTGTAGGAACGGGTCGCACGCTCGGGTTCTTCGCCAGCGATTAATGAATCCCGATATCCCTGAACCTGTTGGAGGGCAGACCGTCGAATCATGGCGTCTCCACCACAGGCCTGAGCCTCACCTATCGGTGTGTTCCATTCCATATCGCACAGTCGGTTGTAAATAGACTGCTCAGGATAGCGTTCCCGACGACGTCCACAAACGACAGCCACCCCCGGCTGATGTTCTAAACGTGATGGGCCTGTTGGCACCAGGTCGGTTCCAGAAAGCAATCGCCATCCACAAACTGAACATATTTCAGCGCCGGAAATTGGCTGCATAGGTAGTTGAAGCCTGCATTTCTCGCCCGGGCAGCCGTAAATGGTATGGATAAATCTAAGTTGAGGACCGTGATCGCCAAAGCGCCAGCCCAAGCTACGCTATCATCCGTTGATCCAGAGTCCACGTAAACAATATGGGACTTGGAGACCTGTGCGATCGCAGACTGCAAACAAGCCTTGAGTCTGTCTCCTTCATTGCGGCCAATCGCCACAATGCCTATGGACATTGCTTCTTGGGCATCTAGCATGAGGTCTCTCGCTGCGCAGATACAGTCTGGGAATGTTGATCAGCAGAGGAAAGCTGAGTCTTTAAGATTGTGGCAGGGATGCCGACAGCCGTCTGCCCCGAGGGAACATCCGACAAAACCACTGCATTCGCCCCAATATTGACATCATCCCCAAGAACAACATTCCCCAAAATTTTGGCTCCAGCCCCAATATTGACCCGTTTTCCCAGGTGGGGGGCCTCGAAAGGGCGGTCAAGAAAGCGGTTCCCCAAAGTCACGCCCTGACGGATGATACTGTCATCGCCAATCTGACTCTCCCCATGAATCACGATAGCGCCTTGATGCTCGATAACTACCCGTCTGCCCAGGGTAACGGTGTAGGGTAAGTCAATTCCATAGATATTGCGAACATAGCGGTAGTGGCTGCGATAAATCAAGCTAAAGGGAGCCCGCAGGAGTTTGGGTTGAATTTGCATTCGCCAGACCCCGAAGCGATGGACGGCAATCGCTCGAAAACCGGGCTTCGTCCAATCGGATTGATGGGTTTGCCAATCCTCCTTGAGCTGAGCCCAAAGTGATAAGGCGTGATCCGGTGGCTCGTTCATCCGCGACTCCCCCTGATCAGAGCACTATTAAACCAAAAATCTTGCAGGAGATGAGGAGGATCTATGGCAGGTTTGCCCTGCAAAACCCGTCGAATCTGCCACAGAGAAAACCCGAAGAGCCATCCCAAATCTGTCAGCACGGCATACCAATAGGGATAATGTTTCCGGAAATATCGGGTTCTAGAGTTAAACCAGTATTGGGGACGACGATTTTGATGGGCCTGCTCCCCGGTCACCCCTGAACTTTGACCCACGAGATGCACCACTCGACTCTCCGGTACATACCAGCAGGGCCAGCCAGCCTGTCGGGCTCGCAGGCAAAAATCCACTTCTTCGTAATACATAAAAAATTTATCGTCCATCAGCCCAATCTGTTCAAACACTTGGCGGCGAATCATCATGCTGGCCCCCGCTAACCAATCCGTGGCCACTGGGACCTCTGCAATCGGTGGAGTTAAAATCCATCGAGATAAGACTTTAGAAACAAGGCCTAAGCGTAACCCTTGATCGAATTCACTCCAAATGGAATGGAACCGAAACGCAGAGTGTTGGGGCGTTCCATCGGGATGCTCCAAGCGGCTCCCGACAATGCCGACGCCCGGATGTTGTGCTAGAAAATCCAGGAGTCGGTGCAATGCATCGGGTCGCACCACGGTATCTGGATTAAGCAATAAAACATAGTCCGGGGGACGTTCAGCAGCCAAAGCAGAACGAATTACGGCATTATTGCCCGCTGCAAACCCACCATTATGGTCTAACGCTGTCAGCGTTGCCCATGCTTGCCAGCGATGGGTTGCGATCGCGGTTTGCAATACTGACAGGGAATCATCCCCAGACCCATTATCAGCGATCACCACTTGAGCTGTTCTCAGCTTTTGCACCTCTGACTGCAGCGATCGTAAACACTCAACGACTAAGTTGGGCGTCCGAAAATTGATGATCACCACCAAGAGAGAACAGGAAGTGGGGTTCGGCGCTAACATCAATCCAATTGAATGTGCTGAGAGGGGGTAATTTTCTCTAGTCTAAACCCAGGGCAGTTGAAGCAAGGCCCTGGCCTAATTTTATGTTTCCCAAAATTATCTGATGATGCGGAATCCTTCCCCAGATTCGCCTGCCCTGGGGTAAAAATGGTGTGCTGAGGGATGTCCTGACGCGGAAAATGACGTTTGAATCCACTGCCATTATTGTGTCCATCCATCCTTTAACAGCACGTTGAGCTGATACCCGAGGAAAAGAATTTAGAAGTTGATCGGGCAGAACGGGTTAATGAACGGCGGATCAGGGAAAATAGAGATCAGTAACATGGGTGAAAGGATAGCCAGGTTTTGCAAATTACCTTTTTAGGTACCAGTTCAGGTGTACCCACACGATCGCGCAATGTCTCCAGTATTGCCCTTCGCTTGGCCCAGAGAGCAGAGATATGGTTATTTGATTGTGGAGAAGGAACGCAGCATCAGTTGTTGCGCAGTGATTTAAAAAGCAGTCAAATTCGACGAATTTTTATTACCCATATGCATGGAGACCATATCTTTGGCTTGATGGGATTGCTTGCTAGCTGTGGTTTAGCAGGCAATACAGAACGGATTGATATCTATGGCCCTGCAGGATTAGAGGAATATTTGCAAGCTTGTCGGCGCTACTCCCAAACCCATTTTTCCTATCCGATTCAAGTCCATACGGTTCAGCCAGGATTGATTTTCTCCGATCCAGACTATTCTGTAATTTGTGCGCCCCTCAAACATAGAGTGCCGGCTTTTGGATATCGGATACAAGAATGCGATCGCCCCGGTCGTTTCAATCTTCAAAAAGCATCCAGCCTCGGTATTCCAGCAGGGCCACTTTATGGGCTCTTAAAGCGAGGAGAAACCATTACCTTATCGGATGGGCGTACCTTTGCCGGTCAAGAATTCTGCGGCCCCACAGAAATTGGGCGAAAGATTTCCTATTGTACAGACACCATCTATTGTCCAGAATCCGTTGAATTATCCATGGATGCAGATGTGGTTATTCATGAATCAACCTTTGCTCACCAAGAAGCTGCATTGGCCTATCAGAGACTCCATTCAACTTCGACAATGGCCGCTCAGGTTGCTCATGCAGCGGGTGCCAGAAAGCTTTTTCTGACTCATTTTAGCCCTCGTTATGCCCCCAATAGTTCCCCAGACTTACAAGCATTGTTGAGGGAAGCAAGTGCCATTTTCCCTCAGACTGAACTGGCCTATGATTTTCTCAACTATCAGGTTCCCCGACGAGCCTCTGAATAAAATTAGGCTCCTTTTGTAAGTCTCCAAGAGAATACCCCATCCTCCTTAGAGACTCTACTCAATAAAAAAGCGTCATTAAAGAATAGATTCTGTTCTCATTTTCTTCACACTTTAAATTTATCCTCATTAAACGAAAGAGTTTAGTAAAAGCTCAATTTTCTTGCTTCGAAGGAGGTATTTAAAGTGAAAATCAAACTTATCCCTGCATTAGTAGCATTAGGACTAGCCACTTTTCTAGGTGCTTGCGAAACGGTAAGTGAAAATGCTCCAACACAGCCTGGAAGTGAAATTGATAATCCGCAGGGTGGTGCCGAATTAGAAAATACTGAAAGTCCCAAATATCCACCAGCGCCTGATGCAGTGCCTGAAGAAAGCACACCTGAAACGTCCGAAATTCCTGCTGTCCCAGAGACTGAACTACCTGCAGATCCCGATCCATCTGAATCAACAGACACTCAAGCCCCTTAAGTTCAGAGTAGGTTCTTCACTTATTCAACTGTTTCTGCACAAGAAACAGTTGAATGAGCTGTGGCGTTGAACCTTTAAAATTTTTCCCTCAATTTGCCTCTGTGTTCTTTGGTATTAACGGTTGCCAATGCCCCATCAGGATCGATTGTCCTATCGATTCGCAACCCTGACTGAATGGCTTCTCTTAGCATAGGTATCCAGTGTTCAGAGCGCAGGTGAGTTGAGTTTTGTCGATCACTCCAGACAAGCTGATTATCTACATCGATGAAGGAGTCCCTAATGAATACCCAGAAATATATATCTACGTTGAAATTTTTCCCAACACTCATTGGTCTGACCAGCATCAGCGTTTTCACCAGTGTACCGGTTCTTGCTAATCAATCTGCACTATTGTCAACTCGCAGCGCTCAGTTGATTGCTCAGGCAGAGGCCCCCCAAGAGCTTTCTCCTGCCGCCCTCAAAGTTCTCTGTAAGAATTTCCCGCTCAACTCTCGTTGCACCGGTGCAGCGACTGAATCTCCGTCTGCTGAGACCCCTGCTGGATCTGAGGCTGCTGCTGAAGATAGCGCCGCATCTGAGGCGCCCGTAGCGGATGAAGAAGCTCCCATAACGTCTTCTGAGTCGAGTGATTCATCAGCCGATGCAGCCTCTGAAGAGATGGAAAACACGGCTGAGGGCGGCGCCGATCAATCCACGGATGAGTCTGCTGCTAGTGAAGTCCCGACCAGCGATACGATGGAGACGGATGCAGAGGCACCCGCTGAGGGAGGGGCTGTTCAACCCACCGAAATTCCGGCTGATTCTCCACCGGCCGATGAATCGGCTCCGACCATGCAGGTCCCCACTGGTGCTCCCCCTGTCCCCGTTACCCCTTCCGTTCCCGTGACGCCTTCCATTCCTGGGCAACCCGGTGGTGAAGGTGGGGCTGAGAAGCCTGAGAGTGATGAAACTGAAGCCGCTCCCACTGCTCCTGTTGAGGAAGAAGCCGCTCCTGAGGGAAGCATGCCAGCCGAAACGGAACAACCTGCGAGTAGTTCCCCCCCTGCCGCCCCAGGTGCGGATGCCTTAAAACCTGAAGCAGATGCTTCACCGGATTCACAATCTGCCATTTCTGATTCAGAACTCAAACAGTTTGCAACGGCTATCCCTCAATTAAGTACTGTTGAGAAAGACACCAAAGGGGAAATTAACCAAATTATTGGGCAGTCAGGGCTAAGTCAAGACAAGTTTAATGCCCTGTATAACGGCCAACAGGCCGACACCCCGGCAGAAGCGACCGATCAAGAAAAGCAATCCTTTGAGCAGGCTATGACTAAAATTCAGGCTGTTGAACAGAAGGGACAAGCAAAGCAAAATGAAATTATTCGGGCTCAGGGACTGGAGCCTCAGCGATTTAGCCAAATTTTGGCTGCGGTTCGTCAGGACCAAGCGCTCAAAACTAAAGTTCAGCAGATGCTACAAACAAATTAGGGGGTTCCGTCGCTTCTAAAATAGCGTGCGACACTTCTGGATAGAAAACATTACGGCATTTTCAGCTTGCCGTAATGTTTTCTGTGTACAGAGATTTAAGTTTAGATTTTGCAGTGGGTTGGAGTTGAGGTATAAAAGACATGAAGCTTCTTCTAGTCGAAGATGATGAGCGAATTGCTGAAGCATTGGCAGAGGATCTCACAGATCAGCATTATGCCGTTGATATTGCCCATGATGGTGAAACAGGATGGGATTTATTAGAGGCATTCACCTACGATTTAGTATTGTTGGATGTCATGTTACCCAAAATGGATGGTCTGACCTTCTGTCGGCAAATGAGGGCTGAAGGGATGAATATCCCAGTCCTCATGTTGACGGCCCGAGACACGACTGCCAATAAGGTGGATGGCCTAGATGCGGGTGCAGATGATTATGTGGTTAAACCCTGTGAGTTAGAAGAGATTTCAGCTCGAATCCGAGCCCTTCTGCGGCGCGGACCCATGACGTCTCCCCCCATTTTGGAATGGGAGGAACTGCGGCTGAATCCCAATACGTGTGAAGTTTTTTTCAAGGATGAGGTGCTAGCGCTGACGCCCAAAGAGTATAGTCTGCTAGAGCTTTTTTTAAGAAATCAACGCCGTGTTTTCAGTCGGGCTCAGATTTTAGAGCATCTTTGGGCTTATGAAGTCCTGCCCGAAGAAGACACCGTTAAAGCCCATATTAAGGGGTTAAGGCATAAGTTGAAAGGGGCAGGAGCTCCCAGTGATCTAATACAAACGGTCTATGGTTTTGGCTATCGTCTTAAACAGATTTCGTAACCCGCTTTTCCAGGGGCTGCGATGGCGGTTGTTACTGTCTTATTTGCTGGTCATGGCTGCAATTATGGCTATGTTCAGTGTGCAGGTTTATGTTTTTGTCAGCCGTAGGCTGTACGCCCAACTGGATGCGGAACTGCAAACGTTAGCCCAATCGGCTGCTTTATCGCTTTCGGAAATTAAGACAGAGGGGAAGCCCTACCTGGATAAAGTAGATAAAGTCCCCTGGCGGGACATTTTTAACCGAGATCGCCATAGTTTGGAGTGGTTTAGGGCTGATGGTAAATTATTAGCCCGAAAAGGAGCCATTACCCTTCATTTACCGCCAAAGTTGAAAGAGCAAAATATTGTCGTTCGTGCGATTCCGGATGAGAAAACCTTCCAGGTGAGGGCTTTTACCATCTCAGTCCATAGAGATGCGGACACTCAGCAAAGGCCTGTTTTAGAAGGTTACATTCGGGCGAGTCAATCCATTGAACCAGTGGAACAAGCGCAACTTCGACTTCTTTGGGGGTTAGGCGTAGGCGGAACCATTGCCCTGGGCTTGGTAGGCATCGGAGGGCTGTGGCTAACAGAATATTCCCTGAAACCTGTCGAACAAAGTTTCTTACGCTTAAAACAGTTCACTGCAGATGCCTCCCACGAGTTACGAACACCTCTAACGGTGATCAAAACGTCTGTAGATGTGATGATGAATCATCCTGAACGAATTCATCCCAAAGATGCTAAGAAGCTTGCGGCAATTTCCAGTGCAACGGCCCAAATGAATCGGCTTGTTGAGGATTTACTCTTCCTGGCGCGCACCGATACATCCGTCCCGACTGCTCGACGAGAGTGGACGAAGGTTGCTTTAGATGAAGTTCTCAAGGATCTGGTCGACTTCTTGGAACCTTCTGCTCAAGCCAAAGGCATTACCTTGATCGCCCAGGATATTGTGCCCATGACATTGGTGGGAGATGCGATGCAATTGGCGCGGTTGTTTTCCAATCTTTTGCGAAATGCAGTGCTCTACACCCCTGCTGGCGGAACGGTCACGCTGTCCGTCACGCGTGTCAACCAAGTGACGATCATCCAGGTGGAAGATACTGGGATTGGTATTTCGAAGGAACAAATCCCCTATATTTTTAACCGCTTCTATCGGGTGGATAAGGTCAGAGCCCGTAAGCAAGGTGGCCTGGGTCTCGGATTAGCGATCGCACAGTCGATTGCACAGCTCCATAAAGGCAAAATTACAATTCAAAGCCAGGTTGGGGTGGGAAGCTGTTTTCGAGTTCACCTACCCACGGTTCAACTGGGCGATGTCCCACCTGCAAATCGGACCAGCACTCTTCAGTTGGCAACCCCAAGTCGTCCAGCCATGCGGAACAGCTAGATATGGGGTTGAGGTAGACCAAATTTAGCTTGATTTTGCTGGGGAGAAAATTTATAAGCTCCAATAGCAACCAAAATTGTGTTCATGCTCTGCAGAATAGGGAGGGGATACTAGGAGACATCTACTGAGTAGGAGATCAGCAGCTCATAATCCCGAATCATTCTTTGGTTCTGAGCGATGAGAGCTTTCTTGATGAGGTTTACCGTGACGTTCAGCGATGGTGCATGCAATGATGGGAACTCGGCGACATCAGCGTCTTGTGAAATCTCGGATAAAGAGGGGAACGCAATTGAATTCACTCTCCACTGCCACGATTAGAGGTGATTAATAGTCACAAAAGAGTTCAGACTGCTTGATCAGTTGCTGCAATTCATCACATTCCATGCCTTGAATGGCCATGGCTAGCCCCGTATGCACCAAGGCTAGTCTTTGTCTTGCTTCAGGGCTTAAGTCTTCTGCAGCTTCCTCTGCGCAATCTAAGATGGTTGCTGTCATGGTCAAGTTATCAAAGGTAACAGCTAATGCTTCGGCTAAAAGGCTAGTTAACATGGTCTCCCCGCGTTTGAGTTCTCTTTAATCATCCGCGAAAGCTAAGCAGAGTGAAACAGAGTTATCACTGATTTGTGGGCATAAATGAGCTGAAAACTCTAGTGGTTTACCCGGATAGCGATATTACTGAGCTATCGTCTCATTAAACATTGGCGTCTCGTGGTTTTTGCGGAGAGAAAAATCATGATCAATCCGTTGGTGAACTGAAACTAGAGCATGTTAGAGCTGGATGCCTTCTATTTTGATGGTTTTGGCCCCAACCCGTCGTGATCTTATATCTAGGCCTAGTCCAACTGCTCTTCCCCAAGATCTGTGAGTGCTAGAGGGGCATCTCCTGGTGTGCGCAGGTTTTCTACTAAGGCTTGAATTTCAGGGGGTGGGGGTGGAGTTAATCGAGACACTACTAGAGTTATGACCAGATTGATCAGCATTCCAACGGTACCAATTCCTTCTGCTGAAACCCCAAAGAACCAAGGGGACATCCCATAGAACTTCACACCTAAAATATAAATGGATGTGAATAAAAGGCCAGATACCATCCCTGAGATCGCGCCTTCTCGATTCGTCCGTTTATCAAAAATCCCCAGCAAAATCACCGGAAAGAAGCTGGCCGCAGCTAAACCAAAGGCAAAGGCTACCACCTGGGCCACAAATCCCGGCGGATTGATACCAAAATAGCCCGCAATTAAGATGGCGAAACCCACCATAATCCGACCCACCATCACTCGCTGGCCTTCTGAGGCATCGGGGTTGATCAGCTTGTAATAAACATCATGGGCAATGGAGCTAGAAATCACCAATAGTAGTCCCGAGGCAGTGGATAAAGCTGCCGCTAAGCCTCCAGCCGCCACTAGCGCCACCACCCAAGGGGCCAGTTTTGCCACCTCTGGTGTGGACAAGACAATAATATCGGGGTCAATTTTGACATCACTTGTATCTTCAGACGGCGTCCACTCAATGGTGCTGTTGCCATTTTTATCTTCTAGGGTGAGGAGCTGGGTGGTTTGCCATTTTTGCACCCAGTCCAACTGCTGCACTTCGGCAATGGGCTGATGATGTAAGGTACCAATAAGGTTATAGCGAGCAAAAGATGCGATCGCAGGGGCAGACGTATACAGCAAGGCAATAAACAGCAAGGCCCAACCTGCGGAATAGCGTGCAGCTCGAACATTTGGGACCGTATAAAATCGGACGATTACATGAGGGAGTCCTGCCGTCCCCACCATCAAGGCAATCGTGATAAATAAAACATCCAGCATCGATTTGGAGGCAAAGGGTTGGGTATAAGCGTCAAATCCTAAATCCACCTGCACCTGATTGAGCTTCTCCACCACATCCCCAAACGTGAAGGCTAATTGGGGAATGGGGATTCCCGTCAGTTGCCAGGCAATTGCAATGGCAGGAATTAGATAAGCCACAATCAACACGGTATATTGGGCTACTTGGGTCCAGGTAATCCCCTTCATGCCGCCCAGAATGGCAAAGAAAGCGACAATCACCATGCCAATAATCACGCCGTATTCGACTTTGACCTGCAAAAATCGGCTGAAGACAATGCCCACTCCCCGCATTTGTCCTGCTACATAGGTTAGAGAGACGAAAATAGCCGCCACAACAGCTACTAACCGGGCCACATTGGAATAGTAGCGATCACCGACAAAATCAGGCACGGTGTACTTTCCAAACTTACGCAAATAAGGCGCTAACAGCAGGGCCAATAACACATAGCCTCCGGTCCACCCCATCAAATAAATTGAACCGTCATACCCCAAGGATGAAATTAGTCCAGCCATGCCCATAAAGGAAGCCGCTGACATCCAGTCCGCTGCCGTTGCTGCCCCGTTGGCAATGGCAGGGACCCCCTGATCGGCAACAAAAAAGCCTTTGCTATCTTTCACCCGGGAGCGCCAGCCGATGTAGAGGTACACCATAAAGGTGAGGATGACAAAAATCGTTGTCCAAACTTCAACCGTCATAGGATCACTTCTGCTTATCGTTGGCGTTGTACTGTCGATCGAGCCTGTCCATCTGTTTGGCATAGATAAAAATCAAGGCCACAAATACAAAAATGGACCCTTGCTGAGCCATCCAGAATCCTAAGGGTAAATTGCCAATGGGAATCTGGTTGAGGGGCTTCACCAACAAAATGCTAAAAATCAGAGAGACTAAGCCCCATACAATTAGCAGGGTGCGAATCAGAGCTGTGTTTTGCCGCCAATAGTTGGGCAAGCGGGGAGAGGTCATGGAATGCACTCGTAAAAAATTTACCCGCTAGTCTACTACTAGAGTTGTTCCCTATTGATGCAGCGATGGGGAACGTAACATTCCAAGACTTTATTAATCTCAGCTGCTAAATTAGACTTTATCGGAAATAGTGGAATCCTTGACATACAAGGGTTTCAGAAATCATCAAAAAGATGCCTCAAATAATTACCTCATAAGGGTTTGAATCAGTTTTACCCCTCCTTAATCCCGATAAAGTTTATTGTTCAATAATGTCATTGTCAAGGTGCTGCTCAAATCTTTGGAGTTGCCTGGGATTATCCATTGACTGAAGTGGTTACTGAACAGATAGCCCTCTATCTAAGCTGATATTACTTTTACGTGTTCTTCTATTTGAGGTGTGTTTGGGAAGAAACATTATCTTTAATCTGAGAGACGCTACCACAATCACTTATGTTACGGCTTCGTTATGCAGATAATGAGCTGGATATTGAAGGGATAAACCAGGAGTTTAGGGATTTCCAATCTGCTATTAGACAAGTTATCACCTCCAAGGAGAAGTCAGGCGTCGTCATTCAATGTGATGTAGGCTTTGATCCTTCTCCCTACGAAATGAAGTGAAGCTCTCACTGTGCCAAGACAGTTGATACGCGCAGAAGTTATTCCCCAAATAGCCAGGAAAATAGCCCTAGGATAAGCCCAAACGTAATCAGCTTTGGTATGCCTAATGCATGAAAAGCATCAATGGGCCAAAACAGCATCATTTTGGTAATTTGAATGCTAATTCCCAATAGGATAATAAAAACGACAGCAGGCATGCCTTCCCTCTGTTGATGCAGTTTTAGATTCGTTAATTGGCTGGATTTAGTTGGTCAGTCGTGGGCGTTTTTTCTGGTGAAGTAGTCTCAGGTGCTCTCAGTTCTTCTGTCGATGAATGAATCTCCCCAGCATTTGGCTGTGGTTCCTCTACTGACGGAGTCTCTTCTGTAGGAGGAATAGGAGGTAATCTGGTCTCCGTATCAGAGTTGGTATCGTTTTGGGTATCGCTATTCGATTCATTGGTGTTGGGTTCAGATTGATCCGTAGACCCTTCTGATTCTTCCTCATCCTTGGCTTTTGTAATCTCAGCTCGCACCAATGCCTGAATTCGCTGATGCTCCTCCATGCCTTCATAGGCATAGCGATTATAGCCATTGTCTGTAATCAGGCGTTCTAAATATCGAACTCGCTCCAAGCTGCCAGGATGAGATGAAAACCACGGTGCCACAAACGGTTTGTCTTCTTTACTCAGAGTTACCATAAGATTGCGAAGACCGTCGGCTGCATAGTTCGCTGAAGCCAGCAAACGGGTTCCCAAAATATCGGCCTGTTGTTCCATCTCCCGGCTGTAGTCAGCTACCACCAGGTTAGTGAATAAACCGCCCACATAGGGAATCAAGCGGGTTAATCCACCAGCTTCAGCACTTTCTGTGGCAATTTGGAATCCGTGGGAAAGAACCGCATGGGACAACTCATGAGCGATCAAGCCTGCTAACTCAGCTTCGGAATTGCTTTTGAGGATAGCGCCCCCATTAATAAAGATCTTCCCACCTGGCAGCGCAAACGCATTAAGCTTTTCATTGTTGACAACGTAAAACTGATAGTTAAACGCTCGCCCAGCAAGTGGTGTTAGTTTTTGGGCGATGCGATCCACATAGGCTTGGACGTCTGGGTTCTCAATGAGGGGCAACTGGCGTTTGGCTCGATTTGCGATCGCATTGCCCACCGCCGTCTCCCCGCGCAATAACAAGATGGAGGTTTGTAACGCTGACAAGCCTGGTATTGGGCTGCCAGTAATGGCAATCCCTAAGGCCCCCGTGATAAAACTGCCGATGGTATTGTTGGTAATTTGGGTGCGCAGACGAGCCCGAAATCGATCCTGATATTCCTTTGACAATTGCGAGAACTCAAGAGAATCAGGATGGTCAGGGTTCAGCAATGCGAACTGACGGGCCGTGATGGACGCCTCTAGCCACTGTTTTGCCTGAGTTTGTTGTTTAATCAGCCCTTTTTGTAAGTTCGGCTGATCGGGATAAAGCGCTGCTGCTCTCGCCATCACGGCTAAAGCTTCCTCCGGCTTACGGTCTGCTGCTAGAGACTCTGCCAATTGGAGATGTCCTGGCATAAACTGTGGATACTCCTTCACCAACAACCGTAGAGGGACAAAGATCCGAGTCTTCAGGTTGAGCTCTTTCCCAGCTAGTGCTTCTCGCCAATAAACCCTCCCCCCAGGAGGAAGTTGTTCTGGGTTGTGAATGGGATCAGCAGGTGGTTTAACCACTCCCTTCTCAAAAAAGGGAAGTTTAGCTTGTCGATATAAGACCTCAGCGTCCTGAATTTGGCCTGCTTGGTAGAGCTGATCAGCCTCCAAAATCAGCTTCTGCCGAGCTAGTGACTGAGAAGATTGAGTCGATTGTTCAACTTCTGCTGGAGTGCCATCCTCTGAGGCCGAGCCCTCGGGTTGAGAGGATGAATCAGTTTGCTCTGGTCCTTTGTCTGCGGGCTTTGCTTCTGGAGTCGCTGGAGAGGCGTCCGATGTTTCCGTCGATGAAGCGGGAGTAGATTTAGGGCCTACCGATGGGGTGGGTGACTCAGCAGTCAAACGTTCTAAAGAGGCTGATGACGAAGAAATATCTTGCTGCCCCTTAATGCGGTCGCTAGGGGCTACGGCTACTAAGGTTGACGTTAAGATCAGAGACAGACGAAAAGTCAGTGCTGCAAGAGTCATAGCGCCGGAAATTGAAACAACTAAGCGCCAATTCTGCTGTGAATGGATCAGTAAATTGCTAGCAGAGCAGAATAGGCGGTTAAATCATGGCTAATGGCAACTTATGTTGCCCGAGTGATTTAGCCCTTATTCTACGGCGATTCCCTTGATCTGGCGAATAGGCAAGCGTTTCGGTGAGTCGTCTAGGCCTGACGGTATTCTAAACCCTGAGCTATTTTTCGTAAGGTTGCTATCCACATATCGGGAGGATCGCAATAGCGATCTAGCTGGATGATTTGATAGCAACTGGGGGTACCAACACCGGATATTTCAATGTAGTCTCCCGGGCTAACCCCTTCTTTCTGCGTGGTCATGTAGTAGAGACTTTGATCGGGAGCAGCTTCCAATACAAACTGATTGTTTTCATCTTGCCAGAGGTACTGATGCCACCTTCTACCTGCGGATAGACCTTGGTAAGGACGAGAAGGCTTACATTTTGTCCACTGACTCAATGTAAATTTAAGGGCTTGAAAGCTCATGAAATATCTCCAAACAAATGTTGCTCAAACCAAACATGTGATTGAAGCCTATCGGACTATTGTGAAAAAGTTGTGAACAGAGCTTCAAGGTTAAATTATCTCATTGACATGAAACTAAATATTTCTTGTTTTTACTTATAAAAAAACAGTTTTATTGAGGCCATGATTTCTATTCTGAGGCTCAAGAACCAAGTTGTTAGGCGCTTTAACCTGCAGAAGGAGGCCAATTATGGCCAATTGCGACATAAATATAAGATTGTTTGGCTACTCTTTAGTAGTACCATACTCTCTGTCCTCCTTTCTTAGGAAAACAGTTTGTATTAAGGTTTTTATTTCGTTCCAATAAGTCCTGAATCTATTCCTTTGAAATGATCGGTATGCCTATTTTTCTGAACAAGATTGTTTGATTCAAACCGGTTGACTTCCAATATAGAGAAAGTGCAAGTCTTGGATGTCTTCCGCAAAGGGTAGGATGGTCCCCAAAAGCGGAGATATCCTGGACTGGGGTGGACGGGATTCAGAAGGATTACAATTCAGTCAGAAGATACTGCTATCGTCTCAAATAAAGTTTTGCCTGAAATCCATGACTGATGTTCCTGTCTCTCGCATTCGCAATTTTTCTATCATTGCCCATATCGACCACGGGAAGTCGACTCTAGCCGATCGCTTGTTACAAGCAACGGGTACTGTAGCCGACCGAGAGATGAAAGAACAGTTCCTCGACAATATGGAATTGGAACGCGAGCGGGGGATTACGATTAAGCTGCAGGCGGCCCGCATGGCCTATAAAGCGTCAGATACTGAAGATTACGTCCTCAACCTGATTGATACACCGGGGCATGTTGATTTTTCTTATGAAGTATCTCGCTCCCTTGCAGCCTGTGAAGGAGCCCTGTTGGTGGTAGACGCCTCGCAGGGTGTGGAAGCGCAAACGTTAGCCAATGTTTATCTTGCCATCGAACATGACTTAGAAATCATCCCTGTCCTCAATAAAATTGATTTACCCGGCGCGGAGCCTGATCGGGTTAAGCAAGAGATTGAAGAAATTGTCGGCCTAGACTGTAGCGGAGCCATTCTGGCATCTGCCAAAACAGGAATTGGCATTGAAGAGATTCTAGAGTCGATTGTGCATTTAGTGCCTCCACCAGACGATACAACGCAAAGACCGTTGCGAGCCCTGATCTTTGACAGCTACTACGACTTATACCGAGGCGTGGTGGTTTATTTCCGGGTGATGGACGGCACGGTCAAGAAAGGCGATCGTGTGCGCTTGATGGCATCGGGCAAGGAGTATGACATTGATGAGTTAGGGGTTTTGTCTCCTACCCAAGTCCAAGTCAATGAGCTACATGCAGGGGAAGTGGGCTATTTTGCTGCAGCCATTAAAGCGGTTGAGGATGCTCGCGTGGGGGATACGATTACGCTGGCCAAAACCCAAGCTAATGAACCGCTGCCAGGATATGTCGAAGCTAAACCCATGGTGTTTTGCGGGATGTTTCCAACAGATGCAGACCAGTTTCCTGACTTGCGGGATGCCCTAGAGCGCCTCAAGCTGAATGATGCAGCATTGAACTATGAACCTGAGACGTCCAGTGCAATGGGCTTTGGGTTTCGGTGCGGGTTCTTAGGGCTTTTGCATATGGAGATTGTGCAAGAGCGTTTAGAGCGGGAGTATAACTTGGATTTAATTATTACGGCTCCCTCAGTGGTATATCGGGTGACCACACTAAAAGGGGAAACCTTATTGATTGATAATCCTAGTTCCTTGCCTGATCCTCAACATCGCGAAAGAATTGAGGAGCCCTTTGTACAGGTGGATATGATTACCCCGGAAGAGTATGTGGGAACGTTGATGGAACTGGGTCAGAATCGCCGAGGCACCTTCAAAGATATGAAGTATCTCACGCCCGGCCGAACGACACTAGTGTATGAGCTGCCCCTAGCTGAAGTGGTCACTGACTTTTTCGATCAGATGAAGTCGAGGTCTCGTGGATATGCCAGTATGGAATACCATCTGATTGGTTATCGAGAAAATCCTTTGGTCAAACTCGACATCCTGATTAATGCCGATCCGGTGGATTCTCTAGCCGCGATCGTTCATCGAGACAAGGCCTATTATACGGGGCGGGCTTTAGTCAGTAAGCTGCGGGAACTGATTCCCCGTCACCAATTTAAAATTCCAATACAGGCTGCGATCGGATCCAAAGTGATTGCCAGTGAGAGTATTCCCGCTTTGCGGAAAGATGTGTTGGCGAAATGCTATGGGGGTGATGTTTCCCGTAAACGGAAGCTTTTGGAAAAGCAAAAGGCAGGGAAAAAGCGAATGAAGTCGGTCGGTCGGGTAGATGTTCCTCAAGAAGCCTTTATGGCAGTGTTACGAATCACAGACGATTGACCCCCCGCCGTGGAAGATAAAGGATCCGTTAGGTGTTAAATGAAGGACGGGAGTGTCCAAAGTCTAACGAACTGGTCAGATGCACCCCCTAATCAGCCTGAATTCCTGCATTCCGTTCCAGCCAAGTCCGACTTTGGCAATACCAACAGAAAGTCCTAACCCAAGCCGTCAGCGCTTGACTACCTTTAATCAAATCGCGACGTCTCACTGAGTTGACATCATAATAACGGGGCTGAATAGCATTGCCTTGAAACTCAATTCAACACTAGATTGGCATTAATCGTCTTTCAGTGTGGGATGAAGGAATTCAAGCAATTGATCACCAGCCTGAATAACTACCATGGGCAAAGCTAAAACTATTCCAACCAAAAACAGAAGTGTTGGAACTGCATAAAGCTGCCAGAAGGAACCGATAGCCTCCCGCTCGCGATTGCTACTGATCACCACTTTCACAAGTTCGCCGACCTCAAATTCAGGAAGACTAGCAGACATCAGAGGCACAAATTGATAAACCTGCTCATCAAGTTCATAAGCTACTCTTGGAGCATAGGTCACCTTGGGGGATCTACCCGACTCAGACCGTCTTGCAATAATTTCTATCACTTGTCCATCGACAACGGTAGCAGTCGACACCCATCCATAAGTCCATCGGGCGAACAGTACAGCCCCAATCATCAAGAGAACGCCTACTGTGGCAATCGTCCGCGCTTTTAAACGACTTGTGCGGTGATACTCGCTAAACAAGAAAAGCCATCCTTCGACTAAACCAACTGAGGATGAATAAGAGAAAAAATCATTTCCTGATGCTGGTAAATGAGACTCAATACCTGACAGACCAGTAGGACTACCACAATCATTATCGGCAGAATATAGCGCTCTGCTAGATCAATAACAGTGGCTACATACTCGCGATCTCGGCTAACGATCACTTTCACTCGCTCGCCTACGCCAAATTCAGGAGTATCGGTCTTCAGTCTAGAGGTAAACTCTAGGCGTTCACCATTAATTTCATAAACAACCTGAGGGCGATAACGCTTCCGTCCACGTTTATCAGTCTTTTCCTCTACCCCAACGATTTGACCTTCAACAATATCCGCCTTCGATACCCATGCATAGGTCCAAACCATAAATACAATGGGCGCTCCCAAAAGCATAAGGAACATCAGAGTATCAGATGATGAAGAAGCCATACGAATACGTGTTTGAACGATTCCCAATCTAGGGAAATCATCCCTATTATTCCCAGGCTGCTGCTCTAAACTCTAATTTAGCAACAGCAAGAAGTTGACAAATCAATCTAAGCTCTTGTCCATCACCAAAAGACCTTTTTTCTCGGCCTTCTTGCTTATAGGCCAGGCTAATCGGACTTAACATGATATTCCACAGCCAATTGAATCAATCGATCTACCAATTCAGGGAAATCTACCCCTGAAGCTCCCCAAAGCATGGGATACATGCTCGTTGACGTAAACCCAGGCAAGGTATTGATCTCATTCAGTAACACTTCTCCCGTCGATTCCACATAGAAGAAATCCACCCGCGATAGGCCCGCCGCATCTACTGCAACAAAAGCATCAATTGCCATCTTCTGAATTTTTTGGGTAATCTCTTCAGGCAATGGGGCCGGAATTTGCAGACTCGCCCGTCCTTCCGTATATTTCGTTTCGTAGTCGTAGAAATCGCTATCAAAGCTAATTTCTCCCACCACCGATGCCCGAGGTTGACCATTCCCCAGAACCGCACATTCCACCTCCCGAGCCGCTACACCTGCCTCTACAACAATGCGGCGATCAAAGGTAGCCGCGCTGTCTAGAGCTGCTTCCAGTTCCAGCCGAGATCGGACTTTGGAAATACCCACGGAAGATCCTAAATTGGCGGGTTTGACAAAGTTCGGATAGCCAATGGTTTCATCGATGCGATCGCACACTTGCTTAAACACACAGGGGTCCGACCACACTTGCTCTCGGGTCACCGGCACATACTTTACTTGTGGTAATCCAGCCGCTGCAAACACGATTTTCATGGCGATCTTATCCATGCCAGCCGCCGATCCCAATACCCCTGAGCCAACATAGGGCACTTGCATTAATTGCAGTAACCCCTGAATCGTGCCATCTTCCCCATTCGGGCCATGCAAAATCGGGAACCACACATCAATCGAGGTTGCAGAATCGGGAAAAAGCCAGCGGCTGGAATCAATGACCGGATCTTGGGGAGTTCCGGTCTCAAGAACGTTATTCGCAACCTGGCCAGCTTGCCAACACCCATTTTTGTGGATGTAAAAGGGAATCACCTCATATTTATCGGGATTAGGGGCAGCTTGGAGCGCGGCGCGAATGGCTTTTGCGGAGGTGATAGATACTTCATGTTCTCCCGAACATCCCCCAAAAACTAAACCGACGCGCAATTTCTCCACTGTTAACTCCCTGGCACACATCAATCCAGATAGACTATCACAATGATTCAATCTGCAGAATCAATCCTCAAAAACCAAGATGCCAGGGTAGCAGGCTTTCGCTCTTGCCTCAGCCTGGGCAAGGCATTCGCAACTGATTCGGCCTTTCCCTAGGGCACTAACAACTGTGACTGGCAAAACTCAGGCCGAAATTGGCTCCAAGTCGTGAACGATTTTACCTGGGCCGTTGGGGGGGCAGACGTGGGTCGCTCCTGCGAGCGATTAAAATACAATCCCTGCATGCCCATGCGCTGGGGCGCTAATACATCATTGAGGAGATGATCCCCCACGAACAAAATTTTGTAGCGGTCATTGGGGGCGATTTGAGCCATCTCACAGGCAATGTTATAAATTTGTTCCCCCGGCTTGCGCCAACCACAGGCCGCGCTATCCAAGACAAAATCAAAGTATACGTGCAGGTCGAAAGACGCTAACAAATCCTTGGGCCAGCCGCGGAGGTAGAAGTTGGAGACCACGCCCATTTTGACGCGTCCTTGCCAAAATTGGAGCATCTCCTTAACATCGGGGGGCAACCGCAGGGACTGCTGATAGCAGGTTCGAAATCGTTCCACCATCTCAGCAGCCAGGGATTCAATTTCCATCAAAGGTACGGTAGGGCAATTTTCTCTGAGCACGGCTTGATAACGCTCGCCCATCTCAATTTCACGATGCACCGTCTGCCACTGACGATTTCGCCAATGATGGTAATCCAGGCGAAAATCAGTCGCAGATGCATACAGACCAGCTTCTGCAGGCAATGAATAGACTGGGAGCAGAGCTAACTCTGCTCCAGTTTGATCAAAATCATCAATGAGAGTATTGAAGCAATCAAAAAAGATCCAATCAAAGGCCACAACGGTACTCATTTCAATCCTTGCCGAGTCAGTTTATCAGAAGAGTCTTTTGGAAGAAAGCGCCTTCAATGCCGAAATTCTGACCCTTAACATCCCATCGGTTTCTCTAGGGGGCGAGGCAGGGCAAAATGCTGCATATTATCAGTCTCAATCCTGTTTAGGACGATTGTATTTCCGTTATATCGAGTAACTGGAGAATAGTATCGGTTTCTAACTGATTGCCAACAAGACGTCGGACCGGCTGGGGCCATGCTTTCACTAAAGTCGGTGTCGCGGCAATTTGATCCGCTTCAGCCCGTTCGGGATGTTTGCTAACATCAATGACTTTTAGGGTGTAGGGAACATCTAAAACCTGTTCAAGCAACTGATGCAGATTTTCCAAAATACCAGTGGTATGGGTATTCTGGCTAGAAACAAACAGTCTTAAAACATACCCTTGGGGGCGTTGAGTCTCAGCCTCCATCGCTGCAGACTCCGCAGGCCCTAAGGAGGAAGCCGTGGCAACAGTTCGAGACGGAGCAGGATCAAATTCTGGATGACCAGGCAATTGATCGAGGCGCACAATCAGGTTGTTGTTCTGCCAAAGCTGGGGGAACTGGTCTCGATAACTATTGATGACCCAGGGATCGCACATCTCCACGGGGTGGGTGATCAAATGCCACGGCTGATCAGACAGGTCAAACAGGATATTTAATAAGCTGCGATATCGCCAGACTCGAGGATACAATTCAGCAGATATTTGGAGCTGTTGAGTATGGGGATGCAACCATCGGTCCAAGGTGGCTGTATAGCAAGGCACCAGGAATAAGGGGAGTTCCGGCAAATGGAGCAAGGTCTGCAAGGCTCGGCACAGTTGAGTATGCCAATGCCCCCGCTTGTCGGGGTCAATGCAATAAACAAGGTCTCCCCCCGGTGTAAACAGGGCGAGACCTTTATAAAGAAAGGGAAGAGACTGCGATCGCACAGTCGTCACAGCAGGATTGATCATCCAGAGGTCGAAACTTAATCAGCTACCTATTCTGATACCTTACAACAGCCTCTCCGTTGCCGGGTTAGATACGTCCTCGCAGGATCTGAGCCATTTCATTGGGTTTGGGCGACATTTCGAGGGCCGTTTCTTCATCAATGCGGCCTTCCTCATAGAGATTGTGGAGGCATTGATTCATCGTGATCATCCCGTCGTAGCTACATTGTGGAATCATCGCTTCCACTTCTTCCACGTCACCTCGGAGGATGTAATCCTTAATAGCATCGGTATTAATCATGATTTCATGAATGGCAGCTCGCTTCCCATCTGTGGTCCGTACTAGAGATTGAGCAATAACAGCGACTAAGGATTCAGCCACCTGCACCCGCATGGGTTCTTGTTCTTCCGGTCGATAGAGGTTGAGAATTCTCTCAATCGTCTTCACGGCACTGTTGGTGTGCAATGTACCAAACACCAAGTGACCGGTTTGGGCGGCTTTGAGGGCGGTATTGACCGTTTCCCGGTCCCGCATTTCCCCAATTAGAATGATATCAGGATCCTCACGCAAGGAGGCTTTCAGCGCATTATCAAACTTCTTCGTATGAATGCCCACTTCTCGCTGACGAATCATCGCCTTGCGGCTTTGATGGACAAATTCAATCGGATCCTCAATGGAGATAATGTGTTTTGGCATCTCGGTATTGATGTAATCCACCATGGCTGCCAAAGTGGTGGACTTACCTGAGCCAGTGGGGCCAGTCACCAAAACCAAGCCTTTGTGATAGTGACACAGATCCTGAAAAACCAGTGGCAGATTCAGTTCATCTAGGGTCAGAATCTTCAAAGGAATCAGTCGCAGCACCATCGCTGGTCCTTTTAGGCTGATAAAAACATTGATCCGAACCCGGGCCATCCCGTCGTATTGAGTCGCCCCATCATATTCTTGGTTGGCATGAAATCGCTGAACCTCCTCAGGCGTTAGGATTTCTTCTAGCCAATATTCAAAGGCTGCTTCATCGGTCACGGGATGGTGGGAGATTTCTAAACGACCGCGATCGCGAAAGCGAGGGACTTCACCCACCCCCAAGTGAATGTCGGAAAAGTTATTCTCAAACGCTTCCCGAACTAATTGTTCTAGGGTCAGCATGTTCCCAGGCGGTCGCCCCCGCATTTGCAATGTGGATTGCGTTGGTTCGCCATTGTCTACCGCAGTCTGACTATACCCTTCATAGGGCTGAGTTTGCGGAAACGCTGTGGGTTCCTCAGAGGTTTGCTGTGCAGGCGGCTCTACTACCTTGGTTGGAGAAGCGATCATTTCCGTCTCCATGGCATCATGGTCTCCGCGATGCTGTCGAAGCGGTGGGGGGGGAACTGCGGGCAGCGGAGCAGGAGGGGGTGGGAAAGGCGGACGTGAATAGTCAGTCATAGCAGTATGGGTTGCATAAGATGGACAGATTCAATGTGGAAATAATTTTCAGGATTTTAACGACGCAGCTAGGCAGTCCCATTAGGACGGTCTGTTAATAAAGTGTTCACCATCATTACCCAAAATTTAACGCTAAACCCCGAATTGAACCGATAGGAATGGTCCGTTTGTACCGATATCATTCAGAAAAGCCCCCATAATTTCCAACGATCACCCGCAAATGCTGATCAATAATATAAGGCTGCAATCTACATAAGGGGAGTTTTCACCTGCTTAGCTCCTGGCAATTTAGTAGAAGGAACGCTGCATCAAAGGAGACAGAACCAGACTCTGCAATTTTCAAAATAATTTGATGCGTAATAGGAATATATACGTAAGCATTAATACTTATCCAATTATTCTATTTACAATAAAAATTTTGTGTATGAGGCGTTAGTCAGGGATGCAATGTGATCAATGGAAAGCTTCTAGGGCAAGAGACTTGCAATATTTTTGTTGCTGACGTCAATCAACAAGGTCAATCGATAGGAAAAAACTGAGAGAAAGAATGGGAAATATTAATAAAGTTAATGATGGGGATCAATATTTAACTGTTGATATATCAATTAATTTTGTGTCGATCTCAAGCGATTAAAATCCCTGTAATCTTTATCTGCCAATTCTTGTGAGACTTTAAAGAGTTAAAAAATTAAAGGGAGATTTTGGTGTTATGAAAATTAAACGAGGCTTGCAGTGGGTCCTTCAATGTAAATAATGTTGAACAATCAGCCAATTTTGAAGCTTCCATTCTATATACTAAGAAAACTTGAATTAAAACTTTGACGATATCTCTATTGTTATCGCTGTTGGTTGGCGGGAGGAATAAAAATGACATTGGCTGAAGCTTCTCACTTAAAGCAACATAGCTTTATGTTCATCGTAAAGAGCTTTTTAATCTGGACATTTACACTGACCGTTTGTTGGCTCGTGGTGGGATTTCCCTTAGTGGTTCTGATGGCAACGGGCGGGGCGTTAGCGGCGGTTGCTTTACAGGCCGTTTTCCCCATGAGTGCTGTGGCCTTAGTTGCTGGCGGTATTCTGGCTGCAAATGCTTTAGCCATTATGGTCGCGGCTGCTATGCTCACCTTCAAGGGCATCCATCCCCATGAAGTGCGCTGGCTAAGATGGCTTAACGGCAAAGCCAATCCTGTTAGTAGCACCGTTTATGCTGCATGTCCTCTAACCTGCGATCGCATCTAGTGCTATCGTTAATCTCTAGAATTTAATCTTGAATAAAAGAGGCGTAGTTTTAACTACGCCTCTTTTCTGTTAAACCCTTTATTGCAGGTTATCGCCCGGTTATATGCCGGGTTTTTCAGTAGTATGGACCCTAGGTCTGCCGAGTAACATCACCACTCATGTCACATTCCCCTCAAACTATCTGCATTGTCCTAGGAACCCGCCCTGAAGCCATTAAGCTCGCGCCCGTCATCCAGGCCTTTCAGTCCAACCCTCACTTCACCACCCAAGTGTTGTTGACGGGACAACATAAAGAAATGGTGGATCAAGTGATGCAGATCTTTGAGATCACCGCTGATCACAACTTAGACATCATGCAGCCTCAGCAAACCCTTGCGGATATCACGTGTCGGAGCTTACAAGGCTTACAAACCCTGTTAGCAGCGCTTCAGCCTCAAGCAGTTTTAGTGCAAGGAGATACCACCACCGCATTTGCGGCTGCCCTTGCCGCGTTTTATCAGCAAATTCCCGTGGGGCATGTTGAAGCCGGCTTACGCACCGACCATATCTATAACCCTTATCCAGAAGAAGCCAACCGCCGCCTAATCTCTCAAATCACACAGCTCCACTTTGCACCCACGCCCCAAGCAGTAGCAAATTTGGAAGCTTCTGGGGTCACTGGGAGCATCCACCATACTGGCAATACCGTGATTGATGCGCTGCTTACGGTCGCCCAAAAGCAGCCCTCCTGCAACATTCCCAACCTTGACTGGGAAAAATATCGAACCATTTTGGCAACCGTCCATCGCCGGGAAAATTGGGGAGATCCCCTCCAGGACATTGCCCAGGGATTCCTGCAAATTTTAGACACGTTTCCAGACACAGCATTGGTCTTGCCACTCCATCGAAATCCAACCGTCCGAAAGCCATTGCAGGCGATCTTGGGACAGCACCCACGCATCTTTTTAACGGAACCTTTAGACTACACTGACCTTGTGGGTGCGATACAGCGCTGCCACCTATTGATAACGGATTCCGGAGGCTTACAGGAAGAAGCCCCCAGTCTAGGCAAACCGGTTTTAGTGTTAAGAGAAACTACGGAAAGACCTGAAGCGGTCACTGCAGGCACCGCCAAACTCATTGGCACAAACACCGCAACGATTGTTACAGAAGCGAGTCACCTCTTAAACCATGATCAGGCGTATAACGCGATGGCCAAAGCCATTAATCCGTTCGGCGATGGTCATGCGTCTGAGCGGATCGTCGCGGCGGTTCAAAACTTCTTGGGCCTCTAAAATAGAGAGGATGCAAACCACCGATTGACGGTTGAAAGGAATAAAGCATCTCACCCTAATGACCTAGAGATATGACCACCTCAAATGCCATAATGGCGTTGATTGAGCAATAGATTAGTCTAGACTAAAAGTCTAAGGCATGACGACAGTAAGGAGACTGCATGTAATGGCCGCCCAGACCCAAGCTCGTGATTTATTTCGTGCAGCTTATGAAAATCGCTATACCTGGGATGGGGATTTTCCGGGCTACGTTGCTGACGTTGAACTCAGACAAGGGGATGAGGTCCACACTGGTCAGGTTCGCATCAATTCTGATTTGGGGGTTGAGGTTACAGACGTTGCCGATGAAACGGTTCAAGAGTCTCTTTACACCCAAATGCGGGATGTGGTTACCCACCGTAAGCATACCCCTTTTGAAAAAGCCCACGGCTCTAGCAAATTTACCTTAGGCAAGCTCGACCCATCGGGTTCCCAAGAGATTATTGTTGAAGGGGACGCCATGGGATCAAATTATTGTGTGCGCGATCAACAGATTGCTTTGGTGAGTCGAGTCATGGGTCGGATGGCCTTTATTATTCATCACAAAAAAAGCTTAGAAACGGGTTCAGGATACATTTCTTCCGATTATTCGGCAGTTTTTCGCAATCCCAAAACCAATGAAATTATTCGGCAAATGGAATTTGAGGATACCTATGAACCCATCGGAAATTATTACGTCTTGACTCGGCAAATCGTCCGCACTCACGAGCAAGGGGAAACCATACTGACCGATATTCAGTTTTCCAACGTTAAGCTATTGCAACCTGCTGCTGTTTAGTGCCCCAGAACCTCCTGCTCCTCTAGGCAAATCAGCATTGATCCAGAACAACTAGATGCCGTTGAATCAATCCACCTGCGCTATCTTCCCATCAGATATGAGTGCCAAACAAAGCTCTAACCCTTAGGGAATAACGTCGGATGAAGTTTAACCGTTATTGACGGTCGTCCGAAATCGGAGCAAACCATAGGAGTTATTGGGCATCCCCTGCCCCGTTGATCGGGATAAATGATTGAGGTTTGGTAAGCCTGACCCTGGATTGCCCGTCAAATCCAGAATAAGGATGCCATTCTCATTCGGTCCACTCAAATTACATGCCCTGGCAGGGACAACCCCTGATACAAACTGTGTGCGATCGCTACTATCCGGGGCAGCCGTTTGCGCAAAGACGGGACTTGCACCCAATTGCAATTCCGCATCTGCACCTGCTGTAAAAGCGGCGGGTTGGAAGGTTTGTCCATTTTGAATGCGATCGCAAATCTGTACCTCAAAAGCAGGACTCCCCCCCGCATTCAAAAAATAGATCGTGTACTCTATTTCATTGCCAGGGCGAACAAGCCCTGCGTTCAAAGCCCCCTTAAGATAATCGCTTGGCCAACCAGACGCATTGTCATCTTGTTGAGTCGGATCATCAACAAATAGGTTGAGGGGCGTATTGTCATTGGGATTGGCGGTTCGGTTGCCGTTAATCGCGGTAATCCGCTTGACCAACAACAATTTAGGGGTGGAACAACTGGCCCCAGAATGGGTTCCAGGAATATCATCTGGATCAATTAGACGGTCCTGGCCTCCTTGCCCTGGTTCTGCCCCAAACGGATCTTGGCTCGTGGTTGACGTTCCGTTGAGACCGGGTTGCACATTTACAACAGGGGCACTATCCGGGGCAGCATATAAAACAAAACCACCCCCACCGCCGCCACCTGGACCATGACTGTTAATGTTGTCTGGGCCTGGTCCCTGAGTTGGCCAAGCGTCAGCACCATTGCCGCCTCGGGTATTGATGGTGAGCGTACCTAAACCACCCCGTTGAGTCGTCACCAAAACACTACCGCCTGCACCCCCGCCGCCACCGCCATCATTGGCAGGATTAATTCCAGACTCACCATTGGCATTGATCGTCCCAGTGCCAATTAAGGTTTGAGTGCGGATCAAGACCATACCGCCTCCGCGTCCCCCACTACTTTGGATGCCAGAACTATTATTGCGAGTGCCCGCTCCTCCGCCACCGCCCATGACCAGACGTTGAGCAGATCCCAAGAATGCTGCTCCACCGAACCCACCATAGGGTTCATTCGAAAACCAAGCATTGCCGCCCCTGCCGCCGCGACCTCCGTTACTGCCGCCGCCACCGCCAGTATTTTGGTCGTTGCCGACCACATTACCATCATTTCCGCCTCCTCCCGCATTGCCAGGTGCTCCCCGAGCATGGCTGCCATTGGGATAGCCTTCAATACCTGTATTAATCAAATTGGGAGAACCGTCATACATAAAGCGGGGGGAACCCGAAATTCCTTCCCCTTTGGAGGCATGAAAGTTGTATGTCGATAAGTTGCGGTAGTCGGTGTCTGCTCCAACCCCGGTGGGTCCTCCAGGGAGCTGTCGCCCCCCGCCTCCGCGAAACCCTAAACCGCTCACATTGATCGTGTTGCCATTCATATTGAGCTGCCCGCTGATATCCACAGCTAAAACCCCGCCCACAGATCCGTTCCAGGGCAAGGCAGTCAGGCCCGCCCCCAGGGTTCTGTCACGATATTGAGGCACTCGCAAAATTTGATAGCGTTGTTGGCCTTGAGGACCGAAGTTCTGATTTCGATAGGTGTGAATCAATCCGCTATTGCTTCCTTCACCTACGAAGGTCAGGTTGCCCCCTCCTAAAGGCACAGAGCTGGTTGCAACGATATATTCAAAAGCGCCAGCACTATTTAGAGCGCTGGCACCACTACCGGGGTCACCCGGAACGCCATTTCCATAGGAACTGGTATTGCTACCATTAATTGAGGCATCCTGCATTTGAATGATCATAAGCAAGTCACCCGCTTGAATCGGCGTTGTGGCCCCCTGCGCCCCTCCTAAGGTAATGGCCGTTGCACCTGCATTGAGATTACCGTTACTGCTTGATGAGAAATAGGTATTTACAATCCCCGTCATCGTTCCAGCCCCATCTTGACCCGGTGTGCCACAACCCGGTGAGATTTGAGCCACAGAAGGCTGTGTTTGCCAAAATAAGTTGGATATGCTGAAGATAATGATGGCAAAAAGGATCAGATATCCTCTGAGGCAAGATTGGGCTAATCGGCTTCGGTTCATAGGACGTCAATCTGCAAGTCAGTAACCATTAAGGAGCAACAACGATAGAACCCCAGACCTGCAAAGTTGGAGACAACTTGGGGTTTATCTCAGCATCCCAAGCGTCATAAACTCGCAGTTGTTATAAACTCACTGAACTAAAGCTCACCCCAACAAATTCATGGTTTTTGGGAATAGGAATAACAGCCTTATTTCGGGCGCAAATGTAATGCCCCGAAACCTAAACAGTCGCTATATTAATAGATTTCCCAATCACAGTAGATAATTTACTGTGGCAGTAGATAATTTATGGTTTAGGGTTAGACCTGAACCATCCTAAGGTAGCGAACCCTCAAAATAGCAACGTATCTGGTGGTGTGTCCTGATCCAAAAGTTTAGATCTAGTGCTGTTGTTGACTGTTTAGGTCAAGCTGCCCTAGAGTCTCCCTCTCAACCTTATGTAGAAAATATGAAGTGGTCCCCATTGGTTGGACAATTTTGAGGGGTCGCTAAGCTCTGAACAAAAGACCTATGTTTAACTTGTTCCACGAGTATTACACAGGTGAAT
>NZ_JANQOP010000275.1 GCF_028285745.1 Acaryochloris sp. IP29b_bin.137
TTAAATTCACAATTCGGTTTAACCTGTTGTTTAAGCAATTAGAGTAAAAACAATATGCCAATCCAGGAAAATTATCAGAGCACGGTCGCTGTGGCTGAAGCGCAAACTGTTTCAGCGTCACAAACCTCTCTTACAGTGACAGACATTCAAGCCTGGTTAATCAAACACTTGGCAACCTCTCTGGAAATGAGTCCAGAGGAGATCGATATCGATGTGGATTTTATTGACTATGGAATGAACTCTGTAGAGGTCGTTAATATTTCAGGTGAACTCGAACATTTTCTCGGTCGCCGTTTGGATCCCATGATGGTTCTAGATTATTCCAATATTCGTGAATTATCAGAGCACTTAGTAACCGATAATAAGGGCAGTTCCATGACCTCAGCCCTACCCGCAGATGCCGATGAACTCCTATCGAAATTGGATGTTTTGAGTGACGATGAAGTGGATGGCCTGCTGAACACGATGTTGTCAGAGCATAATGTTGCCCATGAGTAATTCGTCTAATTCCCTGGATCACCTCTCCGCAGAAGAAAAGCGCGAATTGCTGGCGGAATTATTGCAGAAAAAAGCTGAAGCCGAACCGGAGATTCCCCCCGAGCACTATCGCTTTGATCTCTATCCTGAATATCTCCAGCTCAAAGAACAGCAGACCCAACTGCAAGCCAACAACATCCGCAACCCGTACTTTTCCGTTCATGAAGGGATTGCCAGGGATACAACGCGAATTGATGGCAAAGAACTGATTAACTTTTCCAGCTACAACTACTTGGGGTTAGCTGGACACCCAACGGTTTCAGACGCAGCCAAACAGGCGATTGATCGCTATGGCACTTCTGTATCCGCCAGTCGCCCTGTTTCGGGAGAAAAAGCTTTACACCTAGAGCTAGAACAAGGAATTGCCGATTTTATCGGTGTAGATGATGCCGTTCTCTACGTTGCCGGTCACGGCACCAATGTCACGACCATTGGCCACTTATTTGGTCGCAATGATCTAATTCTCTACGATGCCTATAGTCACAACAGTATTTTTCTGGGCTGCATGCTATCGGGGGCGCGAGCCATTTCCTTTGCCCACAATGATGTAGCCGATCTGGAAAGACTCCTAAAGCAGCATCGCCAGCGCTACCAGAAAGTTTTGGTCGTTATTGAAGGCGTCTATAGTGCCGATGGTGACATTCCCGATTTACCCAAATTTATTGAACTCAAAGAACGCCACAAAGCTTTTTTGATGGTGGATGAGGCCCATTCGATTGGTGTTTTGGGCGAGCATGGTCAGGGCATTAGTGAGCATTTTGGCATTGACCCCAAGACCGTTGATATTTGGATGGGCACCCTGAGCAAATCCTTTGCCAGTTGTGGCGGATATATTGCGGGTTCCCAGCCCCTAATCGAATATCTCAAATGCACCGCACCTGGATTTATCTATAGTATTGGCATTACCCCCGCGAATACCGCTGCCTCTTTAGCCGCGCTACAAGTTTTGAAACAAGAACCTGAGCGTGTGGCTCGGCTCCATGCTCGGGCTCAATTATTCCTCGACTTGGCGAAAGAGAAAGGACTGAATACCGGCACCAGTCATGGTTCAGCTGTGATTCCCGTGATGGTGGGTGAGACCCTGAAAGCCTTGCATTTGTCGCAGCAGCTGTTTCACCAAGGGATTAATGTTCAACCGATGACCTTTCCCGTGGTGCCCCAAAATGAGGCGAGACTCCGCTTCTTCCTCAGCAGCACCCATACCGAAGCGCAAATTCGCCAAACGGTAGACACCCTTGCCACTTCCCTAGCCAAGATTGAGACTGAAATCCTGGCTTAATTGGGGGTGCCCATATGGCTGAGGTGGTTTGGATTGCACGGCATGGCCATCGCCAAGATTATGCTGATTTAGGCTGGCGCTCACGAGCAGAGCGCCCTTATGATCCAGGCCTTTCAGCCGCCGGGGTGGTGGAAGCTCAAGACTTGGCTGAACGTCTTCAGTCAGAGTCCATTGAGCACATTATCGCTTCGCCTTTTCTGCGAACGGTCGTCACCGCTGCCCATACGGCGACGGCACTCAATTTGCCCATCCAGCTTGAAGCGGGTCTAGGGGAACATATGCGTTCTAAGCGGTTTAAGCATCGCCCAGATCCCCTACCTATCGGCGAAATGGCCGATCGCTTTCCTCAAATTGATCGACGCTATGACAGCCAAATTATCCCCACCTTTCCAGAGACCCATAAGGAAGCCCTTTCCCGAGCTGGACAAACCATTCAGCGGCTGGTGAACACGTTCTCGGGGTCGCTGCTGATTGTTACCCATGAGTTAATTGGCAAAGGGACGGTTTGGGGATTAGTCAAACAACGCCCTCCTGTTCGTTTTCCTACCTGTGGGCTGACCAAATTGGTTCATGGGCAGGGAGAATGGAAGATGGCTTTCACGGGCGAAACCTCTCACCTCAGCCAACCTCGTCACCCGATTCCAGAGATCTGGAATTATCTATTACGGCAAATTGTTCATCGCTAAGGGTGAGCGTTCCAGGTCACTTTCTATCGTTAAGGATAATCTTTGAGTCAGCGAATGGACTTTAATCAGCGCCATATCATGATTACGGGTGGATCGAGTGGCATTGGTAAAGCCACTGCCTGCCTCCTTGCCAGTCAGAGGGCCAATCTCTCCTTGATTGCTCGCACACCGAGTCAATTAGACATCGCAGTTCAAGAGATCACAGCGTCTCAGATCCAGCCAGACCAGCAGGCTGTAGCACTGGCTGCGGATGTGGCTGACCGGGAAGCCTTAACTCAAGCCATTCAAACCGCAACGGCTCAACTGGGACCGCCCGATATTTTAATTACCGCTGCAGGGATAGCTCGTCCAGGCTATTTTCAAGAAATACCGCTAGAGGTTTTTGAGCAAACGATGGCGGTCAACTACTTTGGTACCTTGTATGCGATCAAAGCGGTTTTGCCTCTCATGGAGGAACGTCAGCGGGGACATATTGTGTTGATCTCGTCAGGAGCAGGATTGGTAGGACTCTTTGGCTATACCCCCTACAGCCCTAGTAAGTTTGCACTGCGAGGGTTAGCCGAATCTTTACGGGGAGAACTGAAAGGGACTGGGATTGGTTTGTCGATTGTTTATCCGCCCGATACGGATACGCCCCAACTGGAAGCGGAGAATAAAACCAAGCCTCCAGAAACAAAAAATATCACCGCCTCTGCGGAGATGTGGCAGCCGGAAGATGTGGCCCAAGAGATTGTCAAAGGGATTAAACACCAAAAGTTTGTGGTAGCCCCTGGTTTAGAAATGGGGCTATTGGCCAAGCTGCACAGTGTTTTAGCCCCAGGGCTGAACTGGTATTTTGATCGGATTGTTACGAAGACGAGATCGCAATCCTCTTAATGGACGTTTCTAATCCCAAGGACCTGAACCTGAACCGTTTGCAGGCGTGCGATCGCAGCTTCCATGACTGGTATCGCTTTATCTTGTCCTTTCCACCCCATTTGGTACGGACCTACATCGATAAGTTCGATCTAACTGAAAACAGCACAATCCTAGATCCTTTCTGCGGCACCGGGACAACCATTGTGGAAGCTAAGAAGCAGGGCATTCCTGCTGTTGGTACTGAAGCAACGCCTATGTCTTGGTTTGCCTCGCGGACAAAAACCACTTGGACCGTTGACCCGGATCAGGTGCGAGTGGCTACAGAACGGATTTGCGATCGCCTGGCCGACGACATTACACCTAAAAATACAACTCACCTAAAAAAGCTGGCACCGGAAGCGCGATCGCTCCTGCTTAAAAACTCCATTGGTGATCTGCCCCTCCATAAATGTCTGGTCTTACGGGATGCCATCGATGCTGAACCCAATCTGCCACTGCGACATCTTCTTCAGCTCGCTCTCGCCCATACCAGCGTCCACACCGCCAGCAACCTCAGATTTGCACCAGAGGTGAGTATTAGCCGCAGGCGAAAACAGGATGCTCCGGTCCTATCCGCCTGGCATCAGCAGGTAGACACCATGACAGCAGATTTAGAATCGGTAAAGGGTCCATCGCCACCGACCGCTTGCTATCGCCAGGATGCCAGGGATTTAACCCGGGCGATTGAACCCGAATCGATTGACGCAGTGATCACCTCTCCTCCTTATCCCAATGAAAAAGACTATACTCGCACCACCCGGTTAGAGTCTGTACTGCTCGGGTTTCTCCAGGATCCCTCTGACCTCAAATCCTATAAACAGTCTTTGCTTCGCTCCAATACTCGCAATGCGTTTGCCGCTGATCGGGATGATTTATGGGTCGCCCGAACCCCACAAATTACCCAACTCGCCGCCACCATCGAACGCCGCCGCCTAGAATTGGGCAAGGATTCCGGGTTTGAGAAGTTATATCATAGGGTTACCTCCCTCTACTTCGGGGGCATGAAACGCCACTTTGCGAACTTGCGTCCTATTCTGAAGCCGGGAGCCCAACTAGCCTACGTCGTGGGTGATCAAGCCTCTTTTCTTCAGGTTTTAATTCGAACTGGGGAGTTGTTGGCGGCCATTGCCGAAGAACTAGGCTATAAAGTCCGGGATGTAGAGCTATTCCGAACTCGCTTATCCAGCGTCACGGGCGAACAATTGCGGGAAGAAGTCGTTGTGCTGGAATGGCCTGGATATCAACAGCGGTCCTCTCGCTAATCACAGATGGACCGCAACATGATAGCTACGACCACAACCCCGCCCGATCAGGGCACGCAAGAGCAATGGGCCTTGACCCTTTCCATTATGGGATCTGCCGTCTTTGCCGTTCTGGGTGCAGTGTTTGGACTCTATACCCATTCTGGCGCTATCTTGCTGGATGGGTTTTACTCCCTCATGACCATGACCATGAGCTTTGTCAGTCTCAAGGTGGCAGCCTTAATTCAGGAAGGCCCCAGTCGGCGCTACCAGTTTGGTTATTACGGTTTTGAACCCTTTATCAATACGATTAAAGGCATTATCGTTCTATCGGTTAGT
>NZ_JANQOP010000282.1 GCF_028285745.1 Acaryochloris sp. IP29b_bin.137
GTAAATGCTCAGATGCCTGGAAACCTCTTGTAAAAGGCAGTTCAACAATTTAGTCATGTGTTTTGATTGATAGGGTTGAACATCACCTTGGCTTCCAATTTCGGAAATGTTAGAGCAATTCTGACCTCTCTTCATTCAATTAAAATAATATTGAACTCTACAACCTTTATCTAGTAAGCTTTACGTCCCTATGGTCTTCCATTCGAAGAATCGTTTCTGGACCCCAGATAAAACTGTATACATCATCGTCTTATATGGTTATACGCCTTGTTGGTCTATATCAATTATTATTCCACTTGAAACCAATGCATTTGCTTACGTCCTAGCTTTATTTGAAACTCATCGCCTGGCTTGATGTCCAATTTGATTGTGTGTTTTTTCCCAATCACTAAAGTGCCGATAGCTTGTAGAGAGATTTTGTGATGGACTGGGTGAGACGATATGCGATTTTTGCTGGTGTTTTGTGGATCTAAATAGATTCCTTCGGCTTCTAGAAGCGCATTGAGGAATGCTCGAAGATTACTCCGCTCTGAGCCATCCTTTTCAAAAGTGGAGTAGCCACAGAGTTTAACTTTCTCTTCACGGGTATAATCATTGCGTTTTTGAACTTTAAGGAGTAACGTCCGACCCGTTTATGGTCTTGTCCATGGATGAGTCATTTTTGGAATCAATTTAACCTTATGAGCTTTCCACATGAATTCATCAGTAATTTTCCTATTACCTAAATAGGGGTAATTTCAAATCTCCCAGGTAACTTCTAAGAGAGATTTCACCAACATATGATTAATTCGCAATTCGAATGCTTTCTCATTGAAATCTACCTTTTCAATATGAACCTGAGAAAAATTATTGTATTCAATTTCCTGTTTTTCAGACTGCTAGATGATAAACCTTTTGGGGAACTGAAATTACTTCAAAATCATCTAAGTTGGAGGTAGTTCATCAAACTATTGGAGGGAACAATAGTCTTTATCAAACCACAGTGCAAGTGAGGATTTTAATTTAGAGCAACTGCTCCCTCAGTTGGTCATTATACCCAAATATTCTCTGATAAAGATCAATCTGAATTATGTTTTGCTGGTTCGAGACTTGCTTTTCTCCAGAGCAACCACAAGTTCCTGAATATTGATGGGTTTGGTGACATAGTCATCCATGCCAGCATCCAGACATTTTTCGCGATCGCCCTGCATGGCATTGGCCGTCATGGCAATAATCCGTGGCCGTTCCTCCGGCATCGCAGATTGGCAAATATGGGTCGTTGCCGTCAGCCCATCCATCTCCGGCATATGCACATCCATTAGAATGACATCATAGGGTTGGCGCTTAAGGGCTTGCAGCACTTCCAAACCGTTGCCCACGACATCAGCGCGATAG
Organism: Acaryochloris sp. IP29b_bin.137; assembly: GCF_028285745.1. Classification (GTDB taxonomy): domain Bacteria; phylum Cyanobacteriota; class Cyanobacteriia; order Thermosynechococcales; family Thermosynechococcaceae; genus Acaryochloris. The sequence continues at coordinate 1,375 of NZ_JANQOP010000282.1, forward strand.
CCCATTTTAGCCAAAATCAACACGCCCAGTTTCTGGTTGACGGGGTTGTCTTCTGCTAGCAAAATCTTCAAAGGATGCCGAGCCGCCATTTCTGTATCCAGTTGGGGAACAGTAGACTTTTGAGTTTTGACTTCATTTCCCGTTAAGGATTTGACCAGGGCGCTGTAGAGTTGAGATTGCTTGATCGGCTTATTGAGCCAGGCCGAAAACAGTTCCTTGTGATGGGCTAATACCAAATCCGACTCACTAACCCCCAAAATGGATCACCTATCAAGCTGGCCACCAATGGTACTGCGTTAGCGCTTTAATGTCCGATTGCATTGTCATTAAGGTTCGACAGCGCTGCTCGAGAACATCTTCGAGGCTTTGGGGATGACAAGGTACTTCAAATCTAGAGTCAGCAGTAGATAGGGCAGTGTGATTTCAAAGAAAATAGGGTGGCCGAAACGACTACCCTATC
>NZ_JANQOP010000293.1 GCF_028285745.1 Acaryochloris sp. IP29b_bin.137
GCAACGTAGGTCGTAACTATAAATTTTGGGCATCACACAGGAGAAGAAATGAATAACTTCTCTAGTTTACGTCCTTCTCAATATGGCGACTGCTATAACTAATACCTTCATCATCATTTTATCTAAAAATAAGGGTCTCTCCTCCATGGAATATGGAGGAGAGTTTCTTTTACTCAAGCCTGCATAAGGCCAAACTTCCTTGATATAGAATGAGTCCTTGCTATGCCAAAGATGATTTTTGTTCAAGGATAATTATCTCAACTTATCTGAGCTCAATTCAATAGAGAGGAAGGTTGATTATTGCATTATTTAACTTAGGGAGAGAGATATCTTTACTAGATAATTTAGGCTGCTTTATAGGCCATTCAATCGCCAATTTTGGATCGTTCCAAACAATTCCATACTCATCGTCAGGAGCGTAAAAATTGGTGCATTTGTATAAAAAATCAGCAGTTTGACTTAGCACACAAAATCCATGGGCAAATCCAGGTGGAATATACATTTGCTTGTGGTTTTCTCCTGATAGGTACTCACCAAACCACATACCAAAATAAGGTGATCCTTGGCGGATATCAACCGCTACGTCAAAAACCTCTCCTGATAATACACTCACAAGCTTCCCTTGAGGGTTTTTGAGCTGATAATGAAGTCCCCGCAGGGTTCCTTTTGAAGAGTGAGAATGGTTGTCTTGGACAAATGTTGCTGTGATTCCTAGCGCCTCATATCTTTGTTGATGATAAGTTTCCAAGAAATAGCCTCGTTGGTCACTAAATACTTGAGGTTCAATCACCAAAACATCCGGTAAAGGGGTTTTTCTAATATTCATAGACTCCTGTCTCCTTCTTCAAGGATCCGCAGAAGATATTCACCATAACGATTCTTGCGTAAAGCATGGCTCAGCTCCCGGACTTGGGCTGTCGAAATATATCCCATGCGATAGGCCACTTCTTCAATACAGGCAATTTTCAATCCTTGCCTTAGTTCCATTGTTTCCACAAAAGAAGCTGCTTGCAGCAAACTTTCATGCGTACCGGTATCTAACCACGCTACACCACGACTGAATTTCTCAATTTTTAACTGTCCCTGTTGTAGATAGGTTTTATTGACATCCGTAATTTCTAATTCTCCTCTAGCAGACGGCTTTAGGGCTTTAGCTATCTCAATGACCTGATTATCATAAAAATACAATCCGGTTACAGCATATTGAGATTTAGGATGCTGAGGTTTCTCTTCAATGTCTGTAACGTTCCCTTGTTCGTCAAATGCCAACACCCCATATCGATGAGGATCATTGACCCAATATCCAAAAACTAGGCCTCCGGTGGTCAATTTCGCGACTTTCTGCAGTTTATCGGCAAGAGAAGCACCGTAAAAAATGTTATCGCCAAGGATAAGAGCAACCGAATCATCCCCAATAAAGCCTTGCCCAATAACAAAAGCCTGGGCTAGACCTTCGGGTCTAGGTTGCTCTGCATAGGCAATATGCAACCCAATATGGTGACCATCCCCCAATAGTCGCTGAAACAACGGTAAATCTTGCGGTGTCGAGATAATCAATATTTCTCGAATACCTGCCAACATTAGCGTAGACAGCGGATAATAGATCATTGGTTTGTCGTATATCGGCATCAGCTGCTTCGACAATACTCTGGTAATTGGATAGAGTCGGGTGCCTGAACCACCAGCCAGAATTATTCCTTTCATCACGATGGGTTAGATTCGCTTAATGGGTCGGTCAGTTGTGTTCTCACTGTGCCCTCGAAAATAGAGCATCTATGCTGTTTCAATCCGCCTTTAATCCTAGTCGTTGAAGGTAATATTGGTCTGCTGTCACTCGTTGACACCAATCTGGATGAGCTAGATACCATTGCACTGTCTTTCGAAGACCCGACTCTATCGTCATTTGAGGGGTCCAGCCCAGTTGGTGCTTAATTTTTCTGAAATCGATTGCGTATCGACGATCGTGACCCGGGCGATCTTGAACAAAGGTGATGAGGTTGGCATGGGGTGCAAATTCTGAATGGGGACGGAGTTCATCTAAAATGGTGCAGATATGCTGCACTAATCCAATATTCGTTTGTTCTGCGCCACCTCCAATGTTGTAGGTTTCCCCCGCTTGACCTTGAGTTAATACTAGGTCGATGGCTCTACAGTGATCTTCCACAAATAGCCAATCTCGAATATTCTGCCCATCCCCGTAGACAGGGAGTGATTTTCCCGCGATCGCATTCAAAATTATCAGGGGGATTAACTTTTCTGGGAACTGGTAAGGGCCGTAATTATTAGAGCAGTTGGTGATTAGGGTGGGTAAATTATAGGTATGAAAATACGATCGAGCTAAGTGGTCTGAACTGGCTTTAGACGCCGAGTAAGGACTATTCGGAGCATAGGCTGTCGTTTCCGCAAAGGGGGGATCATCTAGTTCTAATGTCCCAAACACTTCATCTGTGGATACATGGAGAAAGCGAAACTGCTCTTGTTCAGGTGGGTTGAGCGTTCGCCAATAGGAACGAGTTGCTTCCAATAGGTGAAAGGTCCCCAAAATGTTGGTTTGGATAAACGCATCGGGGCCGTCAATAGAGCGATCAACATGGGTCTCAGCCGCAAAATTGAGGATCGCTTGTGGACGGTATTGCTCAAGAAGGTCCGTAACCAGTTGACGATGACCAATATCCCCCTGAATAAAGACATGCTTGGGGTCTGATTGGAGTGAGGCCAAAGTGGCTAAGTTCCCTGCATAGGTCAGTTTATCTAAGTTCAAAATGATGCCTTGGTCCTTGAGCCGCTTGCGCAAGACATAATTTGCGCCAATAAAGCCTGCGCCCCCTGTTACTAGAATTGTCATCCTATGAATTTCCTAAGATGAGAGATCGATTAACCGGATAGAAATGGGTGCATTGCAACAATCAGGAAGCGGAACAGCGATATTGAACTCAAATGATGCTCTCTCAGGAACGCTGTTCCTAGGGGGTATTGTTCATTCAATCGGCTACAAAGAGCCCTTTATCTTGCAGAAACTCAATCACCTGTTGCACGCAGGCCTCCAATGAGTCGCTGCCGGTATTTACGATCAATTCAGGTGATTCTGGCGGTTCATAGGGGGAAGAAATCCCAGTAAAGTGACTGATTTCACCTGAGCGAGCTTTTTTGTACAATCCTTTTACATCCCGGTTTTCACACACTTCTAAACTCGCTTGACAATAGACTTCAATAAAGTCTCCCTCTGGGACCAATGCCCGAACGCGATCGCGATCAGCGCGGAACGGCGAAATAAAAGCTGTTAAAGCAATAATACCCGCCTCAGTAAAGAGCTTCGCAATTTCACCAACTCGACGAATATTTTCGACTCGATCCTCACTAGTGAAACCTAAGTCTGCACAAAGCCCATGGCGGACATTATCTCCATCTATAACAAACGTTCGACAGTTCAGTTTAAAGAGTGCATCTTCTACAGCATGAGCCAAAGTGGACTTACCTGCACCAGAAAGTCCGGTAAACCAAAGAATGACACTGCGGTGACC
>NZ_JANQOP010000294.1 GCF_028285745.1 Acaryochloris sp. IP29b_bin.137
TGGATAGGGTAGTCGTTTCGGCCACCCTATTTTCTTTGAAATCACACTGCCCTATCTACTGCTGACTCTAGATTTGAAGTACCTTGTCATCCCCAAAGAAAGAAGTCATGAGTATTCTTTGTTGATTGACTTGTGTATCAAATATCTAAAGCGTTGTGATGGACTGCTTTTCAAGTGTTTGATTCAACCCAATCAGGAATGATTGCCTATTTTGTTGGTGTGCACCCCCGATTGCCTTAATCTCTAAAAATTTAGTCACTTCAGTGAGGTTTAATATGAAAGCTCAACGCCTTCTACCCCTTTGCTCTGCTCTTTTCTTAGGGCTAGCTGCTGCTCCTGCTTTTGCCGGGTCTTCTAGTGTTAGCAATAGCTGGAATATTCGCGATATCAAGGGTGGCTACTCTTCAACTTCCGTTAATGTCACTGACAACTACAGCTACTGGCGTGAAGCTGGGTCAGACGCTATCAAGAAAGAGCGAGGTGTCAATATTGTGAAGGACTACAACAAAGGCGGCCCTTCCCTTTATGAAAAAGATGTGTACAATATCACTGCTAAAAGCTGGACCTATGAGAAAGGTGATGGCCATTCAACAACTACCGTCAATGTTAATGAACACTATTACTTTGATGGCCTAGATAAGACTCACACTGTTACTTCTGGCTACAGCTTCTAGTCAAATACAACAAAACTGGTATTGCTTACGCCAGTATCGAAACAATCAGCAACATAACCTAAGTTTGGAATTAAGTTAAACCTTTATGCTTGTATAGTCTGAAACCTGCATTTTTCCATACAAGCATTGCAGAAACCAGCTGAACTCGAACTAAGGTCAAATATTCTGCGCATTCTTGTAGATTGACTGAAACAATACTTGGCTCATTACTTTGTAGACTGCCATCTATTGGCTGTTAAAGTTACACAGAGCTAGAGAAGTAAAGATAGAAAAGCAATCTTTCAAGACTTCTAGCTTGAACTTAGGTAACCCCATGTAGAGCAGTTCAATAGTCTCTGCATCCATTTTACTTGAGTAAAACTAATAACGACAGATGTGCTGATTGTACTGTTCTAAATTCTCATAACTGAACGTACAACTAATTTGAAGAGGAATAACATGAAAGCTCAACGAGTTCTACCTATTTGTTCTGCTTTATTTTTAAGCCTTGCTGCCATGCCTGCTTTCGCTGGGACTTCCAGTGTTAGCAATAGCTGGAATCTTCGAGACATTGAACATGGTCGTTCAAAGACAAAAGTCAACGTTAAGGACACATATAAGTACAAGCGTCATGCCGGCTCCCATGCTGTCAAGAATGAGTGGGGTTTCAACACTGTTACTGACAATCCTAAGGATGGTCCTTCTCTTTATGAATATGATTCTTATGACATCACCGCTTCTAGCTGGACTAAAGAGAGTGGCAGAGGTAAATCTGTCACTAAAGTTAATGTTTCAGAGTCCTATAAATTTGACGGCTTAGATAAGACTCATACAGTTACTTCTGGCTATAGCTTCTAGTCATCAAAACTACACATAGGGGTAGTAATTCACTACCCCTTTATTCAGATTAGGAGAAGTCAAGATGCGTAATTATATCCAACTGTTAACAACGTCTGTGGTTGGGCTGTTAGCGTTTTCGGCGAGTTCAGCAGTAGCCCAAACAACAAATAACATTACCGTCCCTAACAACGCTGAATCAACAGCTAATCCCGAAGTCAATCTCGATCAGCAGGGTTCATTAGTTAATACCCAGGTTAATCATACAACTCTAGGCAGAAGTGTTGTTGGTAAAGGAATTGCTGATTGTACGAGCAATGGCATTAGCCTCTCTGCCTATGGAAGTGGTGTTGGCCCATTTGACACTGGCACTATCGGCGGTGCAGTAACCTATACTCATTCCTTTGGGATGGAGACTTGTAAACAGTATGCTAAAAACCAGTTAGGGAAAGCAAAATTAGAAACTTGCTTACTCCTAATTAGTAACTACTCCAAAATGGTTAAGGCTGGCATAAACGTGAGCTATACCGCGTTAATGGAAGTTGCAAATATTGAATGTCCACCCGTAACTGTTCGCCAAGCAGTTATTCCTCAACGCTCTCCATCAGCATCGACTGAAGTTAAGGCTTCGCAAGCATTAGGACAACAGCAACAGCCGATCCTAGAAACGAAGGTTCGTCCGTATGGTCATGATCGTCAAAAGATAAATTCTTCAGCTCAGACAGAACTACGAACCCCAGAACCAAACTTGCAACCAGGATTACCCACCACTTCCTTAGTCACTCCAACTGTCCAAAAGCCAGAGTCGCAACGCTTAAGTGCAAAAGAGCTGCTTTGATGCTAGTTCTACTACGAATACTGTGTGTTACCTGCTTAATTACCTGATGGTTGAGTTATAAGGCCTTTAACGCAGGTATTTAAGAAATAATTTTTTGAGATAAAACGGATCAAAGCCACTGCTATCGTCCTAAAAAAGCGATGCCAAAGATGGATTGACGCAGTTCCAGATAGTTGGGTTCATTAGCACCATATCTCAAAAGTTCAAGGTTATATGCCTAAAACTAGTTAAAACAGCAGCACTATCCATCAAAACCTAAGCAGTTTTGCCAGGAATATAAAGAGAGCAATGATGAAATTAAAGACTATACTCGGTTGCAGTTTAGCTTACATAGCGTTCGGTATATTGCCTTGTTATGCACAGATGACCCACTCTATTACATTCGTAAATGGAACTACTGGTCGCCATATGCGGGAGATTAGTGGTCAAGATACCCAAGACGATCAGACTTTAGGTATTTCGCTGAGTACTAAGGAAGATAAGAGCGTTAGCCATTCTGCTTCGAATAGCAATGGCTTATCTCAAGAACAAGAGTATATCTACGTCAACTCGGCTAAGAGTCAGACCGTTGAAATAGGTCATTTGCATAGAAAAACCTATATAAAGCATTTCGAGGTTTATGACTATTCTGATAATTCAATACATCACACTGTAGACTTCGGATTTTAGACGTTATAGAGATGATTGTGCGATTGTGCATTATAGTCATTAATCTACTTGAATTTGCCACACAACATCTACCCAGGATCAATGTCTACCAGCTTTTTTAGATATTGTTTTTAAGACTTTCTATAGGGTAGTTTTTGCTAGGAGATGGAAATATGAAATCTGCAATATTTTTAACAACGGTCATAACAGGGCTTAGTATTTTTCCAGCAAAGGCTCAAACCCAATTTTTCTTTGGACCAACAACTGCACAAAATGCACCTATAATTGTCGTCTCACCTTTGTTCCAAGATTATCCCAATTATTACCCTGGCACTGGTTTTTACCAATATAGTCAATACTTTTTAAGTAGCGATCAGCATTTAGATTTCGGAAAATATGACTACCTACTTAGCGACGATTTAGTATATGACTTCCCAATAGTAGGTAACTTTAATTACAAATAATGCTTAAGCAACAAAACATCAATGCGGTGTATTAATAGAAGTACTGGTCCCTTAAGTGGATTTAAAGTTTCTTAGCTCTTATTTAGTATGCATTTGAAACTCCTGCCTCTATTTATTCTGAAGCACATAGGAAAATAGGGATTTGGACTTGTAGATCCTGCTAAGAGACCAGTGCCTCAATAACCTGGCAACATATCATTCTGTAGAGAGCCATTTGCTGATCATCGTTGAGTCTAATTAAGTGAATAGAGACTCTCAGTAGATCATAAAGATCAAAATCGTCAAAATACAGAAGTGTTTGCTGTTGCATGCCTGACGTTCTATAAGCATAGCAATGAAGTGTTGCAGTCGTTACACTGAATATGTGGGTTAGAACTCATAGAGTTGACTTCACTTTTGAGACGGTGTAAGGATCGTGTCGAAGCAAAAATTATAGATACTATGAAAGCATTTGTGGCTGGAGCAACAGGTCAAACAGGTCACCGCATTGTTTCCCAATTAGTTGAACGGGGAATTCCAGTGCGGGCACTAGTTCGGGATATTGACAGAGCTAAGTCTCTCTTGCCTGACACTGCTGAGTTAGTGGTGGGAGATGTGCTGGATGCGAGTTCGCTGGAACGTGCGATCTCAGATTGTACCGTCCTCCTTTGTGCCACCGGAGCAGCCCCCGGCTTTAACCCATTTGCACCGTTACAGATTGACTACCTAGGGACCAAGAACCTAGTAGACGTTGCCAAAACCAAAAACATTGAACATTTCGTGTTGGTTTCTTCCCTCTGTACATCCAAACTGCTGCATCCACTGAATCTATTTTTCTTGGTGCTGGTGTGGAAAAAACAGGCCGAACAATATCTCCAAAACAGTGGGCTCACCTACACCATTGTCCGTCCTGGTGGACTCAAGAATGAAGATAATGACAACTCCATCGTTATGTCGGCCCCCGATACCTTGTTTGAAGGCAGCATCCCTCGGACCAAAGTAGCAGAAGTTGGTATTGAAGCCCTAATGGCTCCTGCGTCTCACAATAAGATTGTTGAAATTGTGGCTCCGCCGGAAGCCTTGGCCCGCCCAATCCCTGACTTATTTGCTAGTGTTTAGATAAGTACATTGACTTAGTCCAACTTCCCATTGGGAATGATTCACATCTAAGCGATACTAACTCGATTCGTTCATCTAAGCTGATTGATCGCTTAGGGAGTTCATCCTTGACGTCTAGTACATCTCCAAAACAGGCTAAACCGATTCATCGCATGGCTTGGCGCATCGGTGTTTCATTGATCTTGCTGCTAGGCGTGGGGACCTTGTTTGTATTACCCAAGTTTGACCCCAAAAGCTTAACTTGGCCCACCACAGACCCCGGCAAAATCGCGCCCCTCGCCATGTCAGGGGGAAATCCCTATCTGCGCGCTTTAATGCGGACGATTTCTGCGAGTGAATCCAATGATGCCAGTCCCTATACCGTGCTTTACGGCGGTAGCCATGTGGACAACTTACAGGAACATCCTGACCGTTGCATTCCGATTCGGTGGGGACCGAACCAAGGGCTATGTACAACGGCGGCAGGGCGTTACCAATTTATCACCACGACTTGGCTAGAAACGGCTGAAAAATACCATCCAGCCCCCACCGGAGAATGGATGTGGCGGCGCTATAGTTTTGCCCCTGAATATCAGGATCGAGTCGTGCATGCCTGGTTAGACGACGTTAACTATTGGGGGACGGATATTCCTCAGCTTTTGGAAGAGGGGCAGTTACAAACCGTTCTAAAACGACTTTCAGGCACTTGGACCAGTTTAGGGTATGGGATTGAGAGCAATAAGGTAACCCCCCACCTAATGCATATCTATGAACGAATGCTAGCGGAAGAAATTGCGCTAGCCAACGGGGTGCCCACCCATTATCTGCCCGTTGCCCATCAGTCTGTAGAGATGCGTGAGGGGCTTTCTAACCGTTCCCACAAGGATTGATAAAGGCTATCGGGCACCTTGGCCCGAAGTACTTTTGCCAACCGATTTTTCTTTTGGGCAGCCTTGAGACAATTGGCCTGGGGACAGAGATAGGCAGACCGCCCCATCCCCTGATCGAGCTGAATGTGATGATCGGGATAGACCCGGACAATTCGCCAAAACTCCGATTTGGGGGCAACTTGGCGGCAGCTAATGCATCGACGATAGTTAGGCTGCATGGACCAGAGAAAAGTCATGAAAAGTAGCTATAGCTAGCTTACGTCTTAAACTATGGGGAGACCTAGGATTGGATTTTTTTCCTGCCCATGTTGAATATTGTTCAAACCCTTTCCCAAGAGCTATCAATTTCCGCTCAGCGGATTCAAAATGCCCTGGATTTGTTTGCTGAAGGGGCGACCATTCCTTTTGTGGCGCGATATCGGAAAGAGCGGACTGGGCAAATGGATGAGACCCAACTGCGGCAGCTTTCAGAACGATTTACCTACCTAACGGAACTGGAAGAACGTAAAGCAACCATTCTAGAATCCATTGCCCAACAGAATAAGCTAACGGATTCCCTAAAGGCCAAGATTGAAGCCTGCCTATTGAAAACAGAACTCGAAGATCTTTACTTACCCTATCGGCCCAAACGCCGAACCCGAGCCACCATTGCCAAAGAAAAGGGCTTAGAACCGTTCGTCCAATGGATTCAATCGCTCAATAAACCCATTGCAACATCCAATCAAACGTTAGCAACCGAAGCTGCCCGCTATATCAACAAAGAGGTTGCCACAGCAGAAGATGCGCTGCAAGGGGCCTCCGATATCTTAGCAGAAGGGATTGCCGATCAGGCTGAGATCCGCTCCCATCTCAAATATCGTTTTTCCCAAGCAGGCGAATTTATTTCTCAGGTGAAATCCAAATATCCAGAAGGGAGCACCAAGTTTGAGATGTATCGGAGCTATCAAGCCCGAGCGAAAAATATACCTGCCCATAATTTGTTAGCCCTCTATCGGGGGGAAGCCGAAGGCATTCTCAAAGTAGAGTTAGCGATTGATGAAGAACGCATCTTGGGCGAGATCGAAGAACGGGTGATTCGCGCCAAGATCAAAGCAGTGCGAGACTTTTACCAAGGGGTGGTGAAGGATGCCTATACTCGCCTCATTAAACCTTCAGTTGTGAAAGAAGTGCGGGCCTCTTGTAAAGCGGCAGCAGATCGCGAGTCGATTCAAACCTTCGCCACCAATTTACGGGAGCTATTGCTTTCTAGTCCGGCAGGCATGAAACCCACCTTGGGCATCGATCCGGGTTTTCGCACGGGCTGTAAAGTGGTGGCCCTAGACCATACGGGACAATTTCTGGAATATCAAGCCATTTTCCCCCACCAGGCAGCGGGGCAACGAGAACAAGCGGCTAAAACTATCACTCGTCTTATACAGACCTACAATATCGACCTGATTGCCATCGGCAATGGTACGGCAGGTCGAGAAACAGACGCGTTTGTGGCGGAAGTATTGAAGACTCTAGACCATAAGCCGATCAAGGTGATGGTGAATGAATCGGGCGCATCGATTTATTCGGCTAGCGAGATTGCTATTGCCGAATTTCCCGATTTAGACATTACTGTACGAGGAGCCATTAGCATTGCCCGTCGCCTGCAAGATCCCTTGGCAGAATTGGTGAAACTCGATCCCAAGTCCATTGGGGTGGGCCAATATCAGCATGATGTGGACCAAAAGCTACTGAAGCAGAAGCTAGAAGAGACGGTGGAAAGTTGCGTCAATTACGTGGGGGTTGATTTAAATACGGCCTCCAAGGAGCTGCTGACCTTTGTGTCGGGGATTACGGGTGCTATTGCCAACAATATCATCACCTATCGCAACCAAAATGGAGCCTTCAAAAACCGCAAACAGCTTTTAAATGTCGCCAAACTTGGCCCCAAAGCTTTTGAACAAGCCGCTGGGTTCTTAAGAATTCGCAGGGGTGACAATCCCCTAGACAATACTGCCGTCCATCCTGAAAGTTATGGTGTGGTCCAAACCATTAGTGCAGATCTAGATCTACCCCTTAGCCAAATCTCAGACATTCCAGCTCATCTCAGGCCGGGGGATCTCAAAACCTACGTAACGGACACCATTGGTGAACCCACGCTAAAAGACATCATGGCGGAGCTGGAAAAACCAGGCCGCGACCCTCGGGCTGAATTCAAATACGCCACTTTCAAAGAAGGTATTACTGAACTGACGGATCTTAAGCCGGAGATGGAACTGGAAGGGATTGTCACCAATGTCACTAACTTTGGGGCCTTTGTGGATGTTGGTGTCCATCAGGATGGCCTGGTCCATATTTCGCAGATGGCAGACCAGTTTGTAAAAGATCCCAAACAGATCGTCAAGGTAGGTCAAGTCGTTAAGGTGCGGGTTTTAGAAGTAAATCAAACACTCAAACGCATTGGTCTAACAATGCGATCAACTGTAACCCATCCAAAACCACGCAATTAGACCTTATGTTGTAACAAAAGCCTATCGGCCTTACGACATTAATGGACCTCAGGGCTCTAGGGAATGGAGGAGGCATAATCAACTATACAACTCATTTCGGGTTTTATTCCATGGGTCAAATTATCTGAAACCCTCTCACTGCATAGCCTTCCATCGACACAGATTAAAATGGCTCCAGCCTTTAG
>NZ_JANQOP010000315.1 GCF_028285745.1 Acaryochloris sp. IP29b_bin.137
TGCAACTGAAACCCCATAAACGACTCAATTACCAGAGAGGCATGAGGGCGCTATCACTGATTCAGACCACATTGTGAAACCCTTGTCATCCCCAAAGCGTCTGGGGAGAAGATTTGCGATCGCAAACCCCAAGGATCCGAACGCTGCACTACTAGGAATAAACTCAATAATTTTATCCCCGTGAGCTGCCGCCAGTGGCCAACCAGTCGCTGAAATACCTGTGAATTCGTTCTTTTTCCTGACTTCAGTGTCTTTCTCGTAATCCAAAGGTTGAGAGACGTTCTTAACGATATCCCTATAATTTGACCCCTGGATCGACCCACGATCCAACTCCAGAATCAGTCTATGGCGTATCACTCCCCTCTGTCCGTGCTTATCCCTTAGCTCATATTTCAAGCTGTCTTATGTATAAATTCCATTTTGTTACATAAGATTTTTCGCGCTGCTGTAGTGGCTCAATGCACCTGTGGCCTCGATTTAGGATTTCGGGTCGTAAGTTCGTCGCTGATGCCTCTTCCGTAAGCCTTACGCGCTTTTATCTGGGTCTCTTTCAATTTCTCGGTCAGGATGATCCGTGTCCTGGTGCTAGCACCAGGACAGTGCCACTCGTTCCCTGAGTGATGTTTGACTATCTCCTCGATCCGCTCTATTGCTTCTGGTGGGCGCAGCTCGATCACCTGTTGGATATCGAATGTTGATTCAAGCTCTAATGCACATTCCCAGCAAAATTTAGAGGTATCAAATACTTCTTGCATAAATGCTTTTCTGGTGACTTTCTCGATGATCCAGTATTGCTCTTCACCTGTCTTGGAAACTCTTAGGTACTCTAACCGGACTCGTTTCCTAGTTTGCTGGGCCAGTCGCTTTTGGCTAAGGTTCAGTTTTTGAAATTGTCTTTCTAGGTCTCGGATAATCATGACTTCGCCGATTAAGTGGCAGTAACTTCGCCACCCCCAGCCAAAAAAATATTGGCCAACCATTTTCGACAGGTAGATATAGAATTACGGGTTGCAATTCATAGGCAAAAAATCAGTTCTGAATTCATACATATCACGAATGGAAGATCGTGATCTCATCCGGTCTATTCATCTATCTGTCCCTCCTTTTTTTCATTCCTCTTCTCCTTTTGCGTTTTAGGGTTCGATTTAGGGGTTGTCTCTGTCGTTGTATTCTCCTCATGTGAACGGTCAATACTCAGTTTCCCTTCTGGCTTCAGGGTCAGCTTGCTGGTCAATTTACGCATAGATTCTCCTCGAAGTGAGACCTTCATCGCATCATGGATAATCCGGTCCAGGATGGCATCGGCCAGGGTGGGATCTTGAATTTGTGCGTGCCATTGCTCCAGGGGCATTTGCGTGGCAAATAAGCAGGAAGCTTTGCGAAACCACTCGTCTAAGATATCGAGCACTTCTCTAGCTTCAAAGACAGACAAAGGATCTCTGAGCCATTCATCCAGCACCAGTAGGTCGTAGGCCGCTAATTGTTTCCGGAGCTTGGGATAAGACCCATCTCCTTTGGCCAACTTCAACTCCAGCACCAGATCAGCAGTTTTGATATAACGCACGCTATGGCCTTGCTTACATAAATGATGGGACAATACAGCCGCTAAGAAAGACCTCCCAACGCCCGTCGGTCCCAGGATGATCAATGACAGATTTTCCTGGAGCCAATGACCTTGCGCAAATTCAAGGAACTGGATCTTACGCAGTCCTCTAGGGACATCGAAATCTACTGCATCTAAGGTGGCGTGCACCGGCAGTCGTGCTTGCCTGAGTCGGCGCTGCATCCGTTGATTCTGACGTCGGATGTATTCGCGCTCCACCATCAAAGCCAGTCGTTCATCAAAAGACAGATCATGATAAGTCGGCATCGCCTGCTGTTCTCGCCAAGCCTCCAAGAGGCCTGTGAGCTTCATGTGTTGCAGCTGGTCAATCATTGCTTGCATGACTTTCTCCCCCTATGTCGCTTGATAGTATTCGGCCCCTCGGACATTGACATGGTGAATCGGAATCACCTTATGGGTTTCATCCGGTAAGGGGTCGGATTCCAGTTTGTTTTTGAGCATGGACTTGAGATAACGTTGGCCTACCATCCCCATGGCATTGGCCCGCTTGCAAGCGGCTTCCAATCGTTCGGGTCCATGGGTTGTTCTGAGATGTTGCACCCCTTTTAAGGTACGAAACGCCTGTTCATCATGGGCTTTCTTCTCAAAGATCTCGATGACTTGTTGCTTCGTCGCCGGTCCAACCTTCTCGGCCCAGGCGAGGAAGGTCTCTCTCGATTGGCTCTTGTGAGCTAAATGTGCCGGTGGCATATGCCCCTCTTGCGTGGAATGCTGAAATGAAACGCTGGAACGTTCATGCACCGCAATACGCTGATGGTCATGGAAAATCTGCACCAAAGATTCCGTGATCTTGACGGATACCGATTGACCCACATAGCCATAAGGGACGCTGTAATAGTGGCGGTTCACCTCAATGTGATAATCAAAACTCACTTTTGCGCTCTTCCATTCGCCAAACTCAAACGGTTGGCTGGGCAAGGGTCTGAGTTCCGGTTGGTCCACTTGCTCAAATAATTCTCGACGGGATAGACCATAGGATTTCATGGTCCGATGATTAAGTTTCTCTAGCCCTAATGCAATCGCTTCATTCAGTTGCTTGAAACTGGTAAAGGTCTGATCTCTCAAGGGAGCGAGAATCTGACGCTCCACTTGCTGCACGGCATTCTCCACTTTTGGTTTATCCCGAGGGGTGCTCGGACGAGCGGGCAAGATGATCACGTTGTAGTGTTCCGCAAAGTCTTGATAACTCCGATTAATCCCCGGCTCATAGCGACAGGGGTCTTTGACCCCTGACTTGAGGTTGTCTGGAACGAACGCGACCGGCACCCCGCCAAAGAAGTCCAAGGCCCGTTGATGAGACCCGAGCCAGTTCTTGATGGTTTGGCTTTCGGTCGCTTCTGCATAGGTGTTACTCGCTCCACAGCAGGCCACAAATACTTGGGCTTGAGTCACCTCTCCGGTTTTGGGATGGACCACCGGCACGGTCATCCCACAGTAGTCGACAAAAATTTTTTCCGCTCCCTTGTGGGTCTGGCGCATGGACAGTGAATGCTGCTTTTTCCACTGACGGTATCGACGGCAAAAGCCACTATAGCTAAAGTTCCAGTCTCCTCTCTCTTTACCCTCTATCCACAGTAGGCCGAGGGTGACCCCTTTGCGTTGCATGTCTCGATGCACATACTCGAAGTCAATCGCTGGCTTCTTATGGGAGGACTGGCGTTGACGTTTTCCCAGCAGATGCTGGATATCACTATCACTCAGTCGGCTTAACTGGTCATAACTGAGGGATTGACGCTGGGCACGATGCAGATAGTCTCGGACAGTAGAACGGGCGATTAAGCAGCTACGGGCAATCTCCGATTTATTGTGACCGAGTTCATGTAAGCGAATAATTTCTCTAAATTTACTCATCGACAGGGTTGCTCCTTGACGTTTATAGGCCATGGCCGCCTCCATTCCTCTGGCTATGGCACAGAAGTTTAGAGGGTGGCCTGGTCTGGTTTGACCTGTCGAAATGATGGTTAGGGGGGTGGCGAAGTTTACTGCCACTTATCCAGCGAAGTTATTACCACAGGGGTGGCGAAGTTTATTGCCATTTGACCGGCGAAGATAACTTCCACAGGGGTGGCGAAGTTGCTGCCATTTGACCGGCAAGGTTGCCCTCCCAAAGGGTGGCGAAGAAAGTGAGAATATGCACTGAGGGCAGTGGAGGATAATCGCCGACTCTGCGCGTTTATTTACCGCAATTTGGGAACGATTACAGAAATTGTGCCGACGATGGATACCCATACGGCGATGCAAATTTTCCATGCGGCTTTTTGGCTGAATGAGCACGGTGAGTCTCCTGCTCCGCTAACCATGATTTCTCTGGCTGAGGTGGTACAGGGGGTCTGGAAGGTGAATCCGGCTATGGCCTATAGTCTGGGAAATTATGTAGCGCTGCAGAATTTTGCTCGCCATTATATCCAGCGTCTCTCCCAGGAGGGAAAATATCCCCTGACTATTTGGCCCTATCACTCGATGTTGGGGGGAATTGGCCATGCCCTGGTGGCGGCGGTGGAGGAGGCTTGCTTTTTTCATAATTTGGCTCGCCATAGTCAGACCAATTTTGAAATTAAGGGGGGGAATCCTCTAACGGAAAATTACTCGGTGCTCCGACCGGAGGTCCTTGATGATCCTGAGGGTCGACCGATTGCCCAAAAAAATACCTGGTTTATCCAAAAGCTGCTGGATTTTGATGCGGTGATTATTGCGGGGCAGGCCAAGAGTCACTGTGTTGCCTGGACGATTGACGATTTGCTCACGGAAATTCAAGCTCAAAACCCGGACTTGGCGAAGAAAATCTATTTACTCGAGGATTGCTCTTCGCCTGTGGTAGTACCAGGAATAGTCGATTTTACGGATCAGGCCAATAAGGCGTTTCTACGGTTCCAGCAGGCGGGTATGCATTTGGTGCGATCAACAGATGCGATCTCCACTTGGCCTGGTATCAACTTCTAGGCAGATTAAACGCAACATGTTGCGATCTGAATGCGTTATTCCTATCTGCATGAACGGATGGCGTACTCTCAAACGCTCCAATGAGGGCCCTCAATATTATCGAATTGGGGCACAGATCTAAGGCCTGTGGATGAGGTGACGGCCAATGGAGTGGTTCCAGTGACGATCATGCCGGATGATCCTGGTTCGATGAGATTGAAATAGTTTTTACCGCATAGGCTTCATCGCTTAATCGTAAACTTGCAAAATGTTAACTTATATTATAAATTATGATTATTTATAACCTTTCCTCAGCTAACCCGCTCCGAAAATCCATCTTTGAATTTCTGATATCCCCATTAGGGCTGATGCAGTACATTCGGCCGGCGTGCTCAATTAATTTACCTAAACTAAAATTCTCTGGAGAATAAGATCCATTGGCAAGGCAACATAAAATTCTAATTGTTGATGACGAAGCGACGATTCGTCGTATCCTAGCCACCCGTTTATCGATGATGGGATATGAAATTATTGTTGCTGCGGACGGAATAGAAGCACTCGAACAGTTTGAAGCCGAGAAACCTGACTTAATTGTTTTGGATGTGATGATGCCCAAAATGAACGGATTGCAGGTTTGTCAAACCTTACGGAAGACAACAGGCGTTCCAATCATAATGCTAACGGCTTTGGGGGAAGTCAGTGACCGCATCAAGGGACTAGAATTGGGTGCAGATGACTATCTGCCCAAACCTTTTTCTCCCAAAGAACTAGAGAGCAGAATCCAAGCCATTTTAAGACGGGCCATTCCTGGCAAAGACAAGACAGGGGTTAATAATTCAGCGGAACAGGTCATCATGGAAATTGGGCCACTGCGCATTGAAACCCATAAGCGACAAGTCTATTTACATGATCAGCGGATCCAACTCACTGGGATCGAATTTGATGTTCTCAAACTACTAGTGTCTAAAGCGGGCCAAACAGTGTCTCGTTCCGACATTCTGCAGCAGGTTTGGGGTTATTCTGCAAACCACTACGCCGATTTGCGAGTTGTAGATGTTAATGTATCTCGATTACGCTCCAAAATCGGGGATAGCTCTAAGCAACCTGAGTATATCCATACAGATTGGGGAATTGGTTATTTTTTTCAAAAAATGAGAAACACATCACCTAAGCGAGTGATGTGTTAGGGTTCACAGGTCTGACCGTCAGAATGAACAAGTTTAAATATTTATTTTCCTTGCATCAAAAAAGGGGAATACCCAAACTTCTTGCCTCAGACGGACCAAAATTGATGATTGTTTTCTGAATCAATTGATTTCTGTAATCTGTTACTGATAGCTTTAACATTGACTTTTGGATGAGACAACGTCAATACAAAGTAGCTCAAGTAATTAGACATATTGCTGTGTAACTTATGTGGCTACTGGATAACACACCACTAGTTGATATGTCGATAGGGTCTATCTGTTAATTTGATAGCTTAATATAAAGCAAGGAACAAAACCTATGGGGCTAAGAAATCAAGTTATCAAGGACGAGGAGACTCAAGCCAATATCGCAGCGGATTGCGCCAAGCTCATGGATGAGCAAGTTGCAGCAAAAAAGGGGATATCTGGCCTTGCGCTCAAGACAGCCTACCGGGCTTTGAAAGGAATCGGTCCAGGATATATTCCTAGAGCCATCAAGAATCTTGTTCCCCAGGCGTTGGATGCGCTTGATCCCATATGGACAGATGGTGAACAAGCGGGTGATCCAGTAGAACATCTCAGTATAAATTCTGCTAAAACAGCCGATGTGCTGTTAGGAGTGACGGATCATAAACTGAGTCAAGCTAAGAATAAAATTGTAATTGCTACCTACAAGAAAGTACGTAAGTCCGTAAAAGGAGATGTGGAAGAAGCCGTTCCAGGGTTAGCAAAAATTCTTGGCAGTTACACCAATATATAGTTCCAAATCTCTAAACTAATCTATACAGCCTGCGCTGGCTGATCTCGTGTTTAGTAGTCAATTCATATCTAATTTTTAGCTTGTGATCATACTGGGCAAGCACGCTGAGCTAGTTCTTAAGGACGGATTCTTCCTGCCCAATAGCTTATGGCGACGGTGATTCAAATCAATCGTCGACACAATCCCGTTATCCTTATGCTCGCAACATTCCTGAATCCCCACACCAAGAGTACTTACCCAAATAAACCCATCGATGGGATAAACGTTCAGTGACCTTAGTTGAGTCTGAGGTAAGGGAATCTTCACGTTACAGTCAACATTAATTTTGGTTATATTATTCGATGCCCCCAAATCTCGCTTCCCAACAGCTCGCTCAGCCCAGAGGCAGCTTGCTTGGCAGATTCTATCGATTTCTAAAATGTCCTATCTATTCTGTTAATGTTCCGCTACAGAAACAACCATTAAGAGATATTCTCAGGCTTTACGCCCTGATCTTAATACTCACTATTCCTTTAGCACTTATGGTGAGCTCTCTCTCAAAGAAGCTTTCAACTGGCCACGCAATTAACGATATCGCAGATAAACCATGGCTTTTATTTTTTTTTGGAGTGGTTATTGCCCCCCTACTGGAAGAAATTCTGTTCCGCTTGCCTTTACGCTATACGCCAACCAATCTAACGTTACCCACATTTCTGTGGATATTTACCATTCTTAGTCTACTGGTTGGTACTAAAGTTATACCTGCTGCTTTGCTATTGCCCCTCCTATGCATTGCCGTTCTCGGATGCTTATTTCTGCGAATATGGCTGAAGGAAAAGGTTCCTGCAACACCCATACATAAGCTGTACGAGAAGTGGATTGGCTTATTGTTTTATAGCTGTGCAATTATTTTTGGTCTAGTTCATATTACTAACTTTCAGCTGAGCAGTGGGCAAGCTTTTCTATTCACACCACTACTGGTATCACCCCAAATTCTAATCGGCGTTTTATTGGGTTTTGTCCGGCTAAAGTATGGTTTTTGGTGGTGTGTTTTTATCCATACCTTTCATAATGGCCTATTCATTGGACAAATGCTCTTATATCAAACGGCATTAGGGGCAATGTCTGCGTCTCAAAAAGCTGAGCGTTTTATCAATAGTCCAAAACTCGTTAGGGCAATATTTGGGATGTTTTGGCTAGCTCTCCTCTCTGTTTGTCTGGTTGTAGTCGTAAGAATGGTACTTGAGTGGCGAGCAGAGGGACATCACCCCGTAAATGACTAGGGGGTTCCTGGGGATAAGGGGGGGCAACACCATGACTTTCGTCTCAGAAAAATATTGGCGAATGGGGATCGTCGCGGCAATGCCATCCAAAATGGGCATGGGCAAATCCATCATCACGATATGGGGTTGGAGGGTTTCTACTTGAGTGAGGGGCTGTTTTGCCTCTTGCAGCCTTAGTTTTGGGCATCCTAGGACTAACGTAATATCGATTGAAGGGTGTTCTCTACGAGAACCAAACACTATGTCTGAGGGAAAAGAGTCGTCGCTGTTGGTTTACTTTGAGCCGGGTGAGCTAATTTTTGCGGCCGACGAAGAAGGTCACCACGCCTACATTATTGAGTCAGGCCAGGTCGATATTTTCGTAACAACGACGGGGAAAGATGTTTCCCTCAAGACCCTTACCCAAGGAGATGTGTTTGGAGAGATGGCCGTTATTGATGCCTCTCCTCGTTCCGCCTCCGCTCGTGCTTTAACCGAAACATGCTGTGTCGTTATTTCTAGAGCGCAAATCTCGGATCGGATTGATGCTTCCGATCCAGTGGTCAAGCTGTTGGTCTCGCGACTATTGGATCATATTCGGTCTTTAAATACAGGCGTCTCCCAGGCTGCAAGGCCCACTGCACCTGAGATTTCTTCTGAACCCTCATCTCCTTTTTTGCCTCACCAACCGGTCTTGGAAAAAATGCGGTTGGAGTCGGAATTATTGGATGCGATCGCAACCGATGCCTTTATTCCCCATTACCAGCCCCTCGTTGATTTAGAAACGGAAGAGATCCTGGGATTTGAGTTTTTAATTCGCTGGAAAAGTCCGACCCGCGGCTGGGTCTCACCTGGACTGTTTATCGACACGGCAGAAGAAACCTCATTGATTCGTCCGATTGGTCAATGGGTAATTGAGAACGCCTGTGCGGATCTGAATCGCTTTAATCAAGCCCTGAGCCGTTCCTTTGTGGCTTCCGGGAAGCCGAGAACACCGCTCTTTATCAGCGTTAACGTCTCTGCTCGTCAATTTCAGGCCCCCCAATTCAATCAAGAACTGCTGGAGATTCTGCAGCGACACCAAATTCCCCATTCCCAGATTAAACTCGAGGTGACTGAACGGGTTTTAATGGAAGGGGCATCGGCAATCAACATTATTCAGCAATGTCGGCAGCTTGGCTTTCATCTCGCGTTGGATGATTTTGGGACGGGCTTTTCAAGCCTGACCTATCTGGCCAAATTTGAAATTGATAGCCTTAAGATCGACCAGTATTTTGTTCGTCAAATGTTAACCCATCCCCGCACCCTGGCTCTGATGAAGCATATTTTAGCCATGACTCAGGATTTGGGGATGGTTTCCGTTGCCGAAGGGGTAGAAACTCAGCAAGAATTTGATATTTTGCGTCGCTTGGGCTGCCAAATTGGCCAGGGGTATTTATTTGGCAAACCCCTCCCTTTCGAATCCGCCAAAAACTTGCTGCTAGAAAACTATCGTCGCCCATCGGCACCTACGGGCCCACTTCTTTCGAGTAACGGCATTGAAAATAGCGTGCCGCAACAAACGGGCTCAAGGGTTTAGGTTAGACCGTTTTTTGAGCATTACCCAGTCCTGAACGACTCCGCCCTTCTGCGTCTTTAGCCTTTGAGCTTCAGCCATGATGCAAGAGGTCTATTAACTGAATAAAGACTTCCGGCTACGGCTGTTGGCATATTTTCTGGGAAAATAGCTGACAAGTTGTTAGATCAGTCGTGCCATCCCCAGCTTTTGTGAGAAAGATCCTGATTTTAGCGGCCAATCCCAAGAACACCAATAAACTTCGGTTGGATGAAGAGGTACGGGAGATCCAGGAAGGGTTGCGAAGATCGCGCATCCGAGACCAGTTTGAAATCTTATCCCGATGGGCCGTCCGCACGGATGACTTGCGCCGAGCCCTGTTGGATCATGAACCCCAGATTGTGCACTTTAGTGGTCATGGTGCCGGGGCAAAGGGATTAGCGCTGGAGAACAGCTCTGGCGAGGCGCAACTGGTGAGCAGTGCGGCCTTGGCTAGATTGTTCAAGCTGTTTCAAAAGAATGTTGAATGTGTATTGCTAAATGCCTGCTATTCGGAAGTTCAGGCAGAGGCGATTCATGGCATGGTTTAAAAACAGGAGATTTTGGGTTACACCTCCACGGCAAAATAAACCATCATTTTTCGATGGCTTGAGGTCTACTTCTACCCAATCAGGT
>NZ_JANQOP010000319.1 GCF_028285745.1 Acaryochloris sp. IP29b_bin.137
CGGTAACCGCATTCGTGCCTTTTTTCTTAGCGATTCCAATCGTCATCGCAGGCTGGGTGATAAATTCCCCTTGAGCCTGACTGCTGGGGTCTGGATAGGAATTGGCAATATCCCAATCTTGTCGATAGTGAATTCGCGATACCGTGGTGCGATCGCCAAAATCATCCACGATCGTCGCTACATCTTTGAGGTAGATGGGTCGGGGATGGCCCTGATCTGTGGCAGTACCAAAGCCCACCATAATCTCCCCTACATCTGCGGCAGACTGAAACAGATTGCCCCCTTCTAAAAATAGGCGGGTTCCTCCAACAGACACATCGCCCGTGGGCAGTTGAACATTCTCCACTTGGAGTTGTTGGCTAATCTGAGCAGGGGAGAGGCGATAACTAGCCAGTTTATCGGGGTCCAAGTCCACCCGAATGGCACGGGGTTGCCCACCCACCATCGTCAAATTGGCCGTGTCTGGAATACTGCGTAAATCATTGAGGAGTCGCTCTCCTACCCGTCGGAGTTGGTTATCGGTATAGCCTTGTCCTGTCAAGGTCAGGGTCACGATGGGGACATCATCGATAATCACAGGTTTGACGAGATAGGACGCGCCAGGGGGGAGTAAATCTTGATGATTGTAAAGATGATTTTGCAGTTTGAAGAGAGAATCTTCCCAGTTTTCCCCCACAAAATACTGCACGGTAATTTTGGCCCCTGAGTTTTGGGAGACGGAATAGAGATGTTCCACCCCTGTAAGTTCTCGCAACTTCGCCTCTATCGGGTTAGTGACAATATTCTCGACCACCTCTGCAGGTGCCCCCGGATAGGACAGGATAACCTCAGCAGCAGGAACGACAATTTGAGGGTTCTCTTCCTGCGGGGTAAAGACGGCTGCTCCGACTCCAAACAAAACTAAGGCAGCAATGAGCAAAATCGTCACTTGAGAATTGATAAAGTAAGCCGTAATCCGACCGACAAGGCTCAATTTAGAAGTTGGATCAACAGCAGAGGAGTAGGACATAACAAAGAGGGACTGAAATGCAATCCATTTTATAAATTATATAACTATATATTCAATTAGTTATATAAAGGGTATTATGGGGATGGGATAGTAGTGAGTTGGCTCTAAACTGGCTCTTTTTTTAAGCGGGTAATCTTGTTATGTCAACTTTAGCCAGTGGAACGGCTTATAAGTGCTATCAAACTATCAACTGATATTCCAACATTTGAAGACTAGTAGAGAAGGGTAGTGCCTCAAAAGTAAGGATGTTTAAAAGTGTCTTTACCAAAGCTTTCCAGCGTTTAGGGTAGATACTATTGTCCCGAAGCATCCTCACAAAACCGTATACCTTGTCCTCAATGCATTTAGGAATCTGGGTCCTAGTATTTGATATGTGTAGAGACTAAGATTGAATAACTCGGGGGAGTTTGGTGAAAGCGCTGATAATAATACGTTTTAGCGATCCTTACTTTTGGGGCACTACCCACTCGTTTATTCAGACCAATCATTGCTTGCCCTGTTGAAGAGTCTTGGTTCAACCCGTAGGACCTTAACCAATACATTGAGACGACAATTTATTCCAGCTATTTATGCCGAAAGCTTGAGATTCTCCAGCCATTTTCTAGGACCAATATCTTTGCGAATCTCTCGCCAAATCTGAGTGGCGGCTAAAGCCCCATCCCCTGCTGCGACTACCACTTGATTCAGGCCAACCTTTAAATCTCCGATCGCAAAAATCCGAGGATGGGAGGTGCGACCCAATTTATCAGTGACTAAGTTACCGCCTTTCATCTCTAAGCTCAATTCCTGAAGATAGGTGTTGTGATAGCGAGCCCCCATTGAGATTAGCCCCGTTTCCAATTCAATGGCTGAACCGTTCACCAACTCTACACCCGTCATTTGGTGGTTCTCACCTAAAAATTTCTGGATGGGGGTTTCTACCAAACGATATCCATACTCTTGTAATTGGCTGCGCATCTGGCCGCTCACCTCAAATAGGCCGTGGGTAAAGATGGTGATTTTGGGCGTAAACCAACTGAGGTTGAACACCATTTCTTCAATGCTGGCTTCACTACCTGCAAAGAAGCCACAAAGTTTGTCGGTCATTTCATAGCCATCACAAACCATACAGACATGGATGTTGTACCCCGCATAGTCATAAACATTTTGCATATTTTCCAAGGGCAACAGATGATCAATAATGCCGCTGGCGACAATTAGATATTTAGAATAGAACTTGACGTTGCGACTGTTTTGACGACCCACCTTAACTTGGATCTCAAAGATGTTCTCTGCGTCAGTGACCTCTTCAACATAACCATCGAGGAAATCTCCCGCCAAGGAGTCATAGTGTTTTTTCCCCTGTTGCAGCAGTTTTCGACCGGACGTATCCGGTGGCAGTCCCAAATAGTTGTGTAATGACTGCATCCAGGATGAACGAGCCTTACCTTTGTCAATAATCAGACTGGAGAGGCGAAATCGCTGTAGATAGATTCCTGCAGATAGGCCGCCTGCCCCACCCCCCACGATAATGACATCATAGAGATGGTCTAAACGTTGTTCAAGGTTGGTTTTATTGAGCTTCATCGGTCTCTTTAGTTATGAGTGCAATCGGACTAAGGATAAGGAACGGAGTTAAAGGGATGTGGTTAGCTCTTGCATCAACTCAGCGACGGGAATGATCTGCTGAGCACGTCCGGCATTGGATCCAGCAAAAATTAAGCCATTTTCGACATCGCCCTGAGAAGCCCTATCTAATGCCCTCGCAATGCAGTAGGTCTCTTGGGTATCTCGACAGCGGCAAACATGCAAACAACTGGTCAGACAACGCTTTTCTAAATCAGGGGAATTGGCTATTGCTCGTTCAGCAAAAGAATTTCGCAACGCTCGTCCCGGCATACCTACGGGACTAGGCACTATAGCAATTGAGGAGCTAGTTAGGACAAAATAGGACCATGTCTTTTCTGCCTATTTCAATGCCCGCCCCCTATAGCAATGACTTCCGACAAAAAGC
>NZ_JANQOP010000324.1 GCF_028285745.1 Acaryochloris sp. IP29b_bin.137
GATAGGGTAGTCGTTTCGGCCACCCTATTTTCTTTGAAATCACACTGCCCTATCTACTGCTGACTCTAGATTTGAAGTACCTTGTCATCCCCAAAGAGACGTGAGGAACGAACCAATCCAGACATCACTCCCCTGAAGATGGACATTTGCCCCACAGCGATTCAATCGCTGTTGTTGGGACTAGCGCTAGTCCCCCCATTGTTTGCTCAGTACTGAACCCTAAGACCACTAAGATTAGTCCAAGCATCATCTCACTAGCAAAGATTCGCGCACAGGTCTCTACCAGATGCGATCCGGCTCAGACTGAATTTCCCTAATGCAACCCCTTCCCATAGCCACTCCATTTCAAGATGGCAGAGGCGTTGACAATGCTTAACGGTTACAACGGCTACATCCCCCTATCTAAGTAGGTCATAGAGCTTTATATATGCATTCGAATATAAAGGGGATCGGTGATATTACTGAGATTTCAAGTTTTTATACCGATACGATTTAAGGTTTTCGATTAACTTTTAGACGATCTCATTACTTCCCTGTAATTATACTGATGCTGCTTTATTTCGTTTTTTTTGATTTTATTAAAATGACACTTATTTTCAAAAAATAAAAGTATTTAAAAGCGAAAATCACGATAGAAAAATCTTAATTTATAGATCCCCATTCTTTTTCCAATAAGGCATCATAGATATTTTATTGAACTAGATCGTTTTGGCTGATCACACATAAAATATTTTTTGCTTAAGTGGAATAATTTTTATGATTACGAAAAATAAGTCAATGATGAATTTTGGGTTCATCATCTTGAATTAGGTGTCATCTCGGATTTCAGAAAGGGCATACTGAACCTAGACTGTTAAATAAGTTAACTAACCCTGTGCGCTGCTAATCCCAAAGATGTTGCTATCTAACACTATCTAAGTTTGCCGCCACTGCTCTGCTCACTGGCTTATGCTCTTAATTCTATTAATCTCACTTAGAGATGAAGGCAGAGATGGAGCCATAAAACCCAAGTTTTGAGGGTCCAGCTCAAAACTAAAGGTCAAGCACCAACACATCGTTGGCTGATCACAACTCATCCCTGCCGGAAGATGTCTATCTTCCTATTGTCCATTACCAAGAACTCAAAGACGACATCATATGACTCACGATACACCAAAGTCCCCTAGACGACCACGGAAGCTTGGTCCTCTGGCCATCGCAGCATTATTAGCGAGTGGCTTATCCCAACCGCTTCTTCCTGCCTTTGCCGCAGGCACTGATGCAGGAGAAACGATTAGCAACACAGCAACCGCAACGTATTCAGATACTCCAGGCGGCACTCCTATTAATACAACATCAAATACTGTCACTGTAACAGTCGCAGAAGTTGCTGGTCTTACAGTTACCAACGCCGGATTTGATGATGCTGATGATGGTGCCCTTGAAGCGGGTGACGATCTGTCCTTCGACTTTGACATCACCAACGTTGGTAATGAAACTACTGATATTCGAATTCCAAGTTACGCCTCAATTGTCGCCAGTACTCAAAATTTTGATCTGGATGCGAATCCAAATGTGGCAGTTCAGGTTGACATTGGTAGTGGATTTCAGCCAATCGGCGATTTTACAGGCGGATTGATTCCAGATGTTGATCCAGATACCACCATTCGAGTCAGGATTTCGGGTCGACCCGCAGCTGGGACCCCTGCTAGTGCACCTGTCGGAGTCACCTTAGGGGATACAGGCCCCAACGATAATAGCCCTTCTACTCAAAACCAACCTGATACCGGTGACGGAGATCCGTCAACAGGAAATACGAATACAGCAGATGTTCGAACGGTAGACGCTGACAACACTGTTTCTCCTGTCAACGGCGAGCGTGAAGCCAGTGCCTCCAATTCCATTCCCTTTGCCAGCTCAGTCCGGACCTTAGCCTTGGCAACCGTAACGAAGGAAAATACCAATCTAGAGCCGAATGGTCCGACGGCCCAGGATGATGTTATTACCTATGAATTGGGAGTGTCAGTCTCCAACACCTCTCCCAATGCTGCGTTTACGCCTGGTGATCTTGAAGGAACAACCATTCAGGTGGATAGGGGAACTGGGGCTAATCCAGAAACTAAGATCCTAGTGTCTGACGCTATTCCTGACCGCACCGATCTAATTAATACGACTTCTAATCCAATTACTGCTCCTACCAACTGGGAGATTGTCTATACCACTACACCTACTAACACGCCAGCAACTGCTGCGACCTGGCAAACAACCGCACCTGTCAACCTTAATGACGTTACCCGCATTGGTTTTATCTATACGAATGGGACCGACGACAGGATTACTCGGACCAGCGCAGACAACCCTGCCACTCCCTTTAGATTTTCTGTAAGAACCAATACAGACATGCCTGCAACTGGTGGACAGGTTGCCAACATTGCTCAGGTCTTTGGTGAAACGGTTGGAGACCCAAGCAATGAAATTGTATATGACGAGTCGGGTGACAACAACCCCAACAACTTCAATGACAATGGCACCCCGCCCGATCCCACTGGCACTAACTATAATCCCAATCCAGGTGGAGATACAGGCGTTGCAAACCCCGTCACTCAGGGAACAGATACAAACAACAACAACACCGGTACTGGACCTGGTGGTGAAGCCAACGTGGTTAATATCGGCAGCGCTGCCGGGAGTGACGACATTCTCAATGGTCCTGAGGGTGTACCAGGCGCTACTGGTCCCAACGACGACGACGATGACTTCACGAACCAAACCACACCTGTTCCTGCAGGTGTAGGTCCAAACGACACATTCAATCCAGATGCTGTAATTTTCACTAGCACTGTTCAAAACCCTGCTAGCACTGGCTTTATTGCAAATGTGACCCTGGAGCCCATTGCTCCTTCTGCGGCACAAAATGCTGATGAGAGCCTACTAACTGGACAGTACGGTGATGATACTGGCAATCCCGACGATATCCCCAACGGTACCGTAGTGACAATCGGATACGATCCAACACCACTAAGTCCCAATAGCGGTGATGAACTATCTGCAGAATATACCTGGGATAGTGCTACCAACACATTTGATTTAACTAGTGGAAATACTCCTGTCAACATTGGTGACTTAAACGCAGGAACGACCGCAGATTATACCGTCACAGTTGATTTACCTGCTGGAACTTCTCCCAATGAAGAGATTCCAATCCCCATCATTGCCTTCCCAGATAATAGTCCTACAACTAATCCTGGATTTACTGGGGAGACAACCAACAACATTACGATTGAGCGTCTCTATACCGGCTTTATGCGGTTGAGGAAGGAAGCACAGATCCTGGATGAGAATGGAGTTATTGTTCGGTCCTTCACTGATAACCAAACCACCCTCAATGGCACCGAAGTCCGCCCTGGCTACCAAATTGAGTACCGGATTACCTACGACAACATTTCAACTCCTACTAGTGGCACTGGTAATGTCACGCTGACAGCCTTTGGTTTCGAGATTGTTGAAGCAAGCAATCCTGCCACAACCAATCCTGCCGCTGGTAACACCTGGGCTGCCTTTACTGACCATGAGCAAAATACCAGTGCAGACCAAGGAACTGTAGAGTACTTCTCTGATTTCGGTGGTACCACTGCCCTCCCCTCTTCCGACCCGGCCCCCGGCACACGAGTTGAAAGATATGTAAACGATGTGGGTCAAGTTGACCCCGGCCAAACCGGTCAGTTCCAATTCCGTCGTCGCGTCCAGTAACGGATTGAGTCAGGAAGTAGAGGCAAGAATGCTTCTACTTCCTGACTCTCCCTGCGGTCTAACACTCATTTTCTTAACGCATTTTTCTGAATTCAAAAGGTTTTTCTATTATGAAACGTCGTCTATCTATTGGTCTCGGTATCTTTGCTGTAGCCGTGGCCGTTCCTTTCGCTAGTGGCACTCCCGTGCTAGCCAACTTGCAAAAGGCTGGTGAAGCACTGGTCAAGCAAATTATCCAGCCGGAGGTGAAGCTGGTTCTCGCCGCAGAGAAGCAAATCATCACCACCAATGCTGAAGGCAAACAAGAAATCACTTGGCAAGCCCTTGAAGGGGAGGTTACTGTCCGCCCTGGTGATGTACTCCGCTATACATTGATTAGTGAAAATGCTGGTGATAAGCCTGCTGCAGAGCTAAAAATCAATCAGCCCATTCCCAACCAAACAGCTTTTGTGTTGGAATCGGCTCGTGCAAATGGTGCCAAGCTCACCTACAGCGTTGATGGGGGCCAGACGTACTCTGAGCAACCCATGGTTGAAGTGACTCAGCCCGACGGTACCGTAGCTTTAGAGCCTGCTCCTGCTGAAGCTTACACCCATGTCCAGTGGGATTTCAGCGAATCCTTGGCGCCTATGGCTTCGGTTAAAGCAGTCTATGAAGTAGCCGTCCAGTAATGGATATAGGCGCTGTTGGAGCGTTGTGACACCTTTACGACGCTCCAACAGCGCCTAGCTGCCTTTTAAGCTCTAACCTTCTTTGGCAAAAAAACATCCTTCAGGCTCTAATCGCGGCCTGATAGGACTCTTATACCCAAAAATACTTGATCACAACGTTTTGAACCTGAAAAACAACGTTGTCCAACCTTGATCAGCGTTAGCGATTTACCCCAATTGTTCCAGAGGAGCTATCTCCCGTGAGACCGCCTCATTTACCCTCCCCCAACCGACCCTTTTCCAGGTGGGCTCGTACTCTAACTTCAGCATTGATTCTCAGCAGTCTGTTATCGAGTTCTGCCGTTACTTGGGCTCAAACTGCCGAAGAAGATACTAGAGACCTACTGAAAAATACTGCTTCTTATTCCTACACAAACCCCAACACCAACACGTTGATTGAAAGCTATACCAATCCAATCGCAAATGTGTTGAACCCCTCCTTACTTGACCCAAGAGGACGTGTTCTTGGCTGTGGGGGAGCCCCACTGGATGATTACACCGGATTCACCGTTGGTCTCTACAACCCCGATCCAACCGACCCGACCCAATCCGAACTCGGTGGCTTGGTCGCTTTAACCCGCACTGAAGTTCCAGATATTGCCAACAATAGCATTCCCTTAGGAATTAACCCGAACGGATCTAACACGAATCCCTTTCAACTCAGTAATGAGGATCAGGGAACCTACAGCTTCTTATTAGATCCCAATCGGGGACAGCTTGGAGTGGGTCAATCCTACATCTTAGTCGTGACGCCACCAACTGCATCCATCTACAACCAACGACGTGTTCGCCTCACCATTACCTCTATCACCCCCGCCGGGAACCGTAATCTGGTTACCTACACTGCGACCTCATTAGACGGTTTACCGATTGCAGCAGAAGGGGCCACAACCTTTGAAGAGACAGTCACCACCATTGGTGATGCTGAACGGATTTCGTTGCAGTTGCTGGCGTTAAACTTCTCCTCCACGCTCTGCCAAATCAATCAAATTCAAATTAGCAAATCCGGGGACCGAGCCAATGCCGCCCCCGGAGACTCCGTGATTTACCGTCTGACGTTACGGAATCTATCGGATGGCGCGTTAGACAACATCACGGTTCAGGATATTCTACCCACCGGTTTTAGACTGCTACCCAATTCAGTCAGAGGGGCACTGAACGATACTGAGATCCCGATCACGGTTGAGCGAAATGGTCTAAATCTGTCGCTAAGAACCGATGCTGTTATTCCGTTTGAAGGGGCAATCAACATTGTCTATGCCGCTCAACTGACCCCTGACGCAATTAGAGGGGACGGCAGAAATTCAGCATCTGTTCGAGGGTTCCGAGTCGATAACGATCTCGGCGTTCGAGATGGCCCAGTGGTACATCGTGTTCGGGTCAATCCGGGCATTCTCACAGACTGCGGCAACATCTTAGGTCGAGTGTTTGTAGATAAAAACTTTGACGGTGAGCAGCAGCCAGGCGAACCCGGTGTTCCTAATGCCGTGATCTGGATGGATGACGGCAACCGAATCACAACGGATGAGAATGGCTTATTTCATGTCAAATGCGTGCTGCCCGGTCCTCGAACAGGTGCGCTGGACTTAACTACGCTGCCCGGTTACACCTTGGCCCCCAACCTCCACTTCATTGAACGTAATAGTCCATCACGGTTAGTCAAACTGTCCCCTGGTAGCACGGTTCGTATGAACTTTGGCGTCACCCCCACGTTCCAGGAGGAGGCCAAATAATGAAACGTCAACGTTATCCTCAGTGGATGCAAACTGGACTGCTTGGAATTGTTGCCGGGACCAGTGTGGCCTTAACCCCGAATCTAGTCAATGCCCAAGTGATTGAAAAGGTTCAGCAAGCAGATGAATCGACTTTAAGTGTAGCAGAGCCATCTGTCAGCAGCGCTGAATTTCCTACAGCTCAGGAACCGGTTGAAGAATCAGTTGCTGGCTCAGTGATTCCTGAGGCGACTCAAACAACAACGAGTGGATCACAGGCTGTAGCGACAGAAACGGAGAGTACCTCTGTTTCAGAAGATGTAATCTCTGATCCCCTGAAGCAAGATACGCAGCTTAGTGTTGAGCAACCTGCTCTTAAGGAAGCGGTTGTTGCAGAAGAAGTGACTGGAGAGACATCCTCCAAGACACAGCCTGCAATGCCAACCCCGACGGTTCAAATTGAAGAGGCTACTCAAACTTCAGACGCGCCCATTACTCAAGATAAGGCACCCTCTAGCCTCTCGACGGAGTCTTCCACAACAGTTCAAGCGCCCGTTGCTATGCCAGCCTCAGGCATCTCAATTCTGACCCCCGGACCGGGAAGTGTCGTGGATAAACCTGCAACTACAGTCATTATTGAATTTGGTACTCAACAAAACGTTGAGCTACGCGTCAATGGCAAGGTTGTTGATGTAGCCCAGGTGGGCCGGACCGAGACCAATTCTGAAACTCAACGCGTCCGACAAACTTGGTATGGGGTAATTCTGGACGCAGGTGTGAATACCATCACGGTCAATGAGGTGGGGAAAAAGACTCCCAGTGCAACCGTACAGGTAGAAGTTCCTGGGAAACCCGCCCAGATCAAGGTGCGAACCACTCAAAGCAAAGTTCCAGCCGATGGCCGATCTACTGCTCAGGTTGTCGGTTTCCTCCAGGATGAACACGGAAACCAGTCTAACTGGAATGCGGTGGTTACTTTGGAAGCAACGGAAGGGAAATTTATCGGTACGGATAACAAACCCGATATTCCTGGTTTTCAAGTTGAAGCCATTGATGGGAAATTCACTGCTGATTTGCAATCTGGGATTGATGCTGGGGTCGTTCGGATTCGAGCCACCACCGCCAAGTTGGAAGGATTCCACCAGTTTCAATTTTCCACTCCCATCCGCCCTTCAGCCCTATTAACTGGAGCCGTGGATGTCCGCATTGGCCGTCGAGGCACCAACTTTTACGATAGCTTCCGGGAGTTCCTACCCATTGATGGGGATAACAGCTATGAGGTCGATGCCCGTGCTCAGGCCTTTGGGATTACCTCCATTGGCGATTGGTTATTGACGGGTGCATTTAATAGTGCACGGCCCCTCAATGAAGATTGCAACGGAGAATCTACCTTATTTAAGGCCTCGGGGTCCGAGTGTGACTACAACAACTATGCGACTTACGGGGATAACTCCATCACGGATGTGACGGCACCGTCTACGGATAATCTGTTTGTTCGGTTAGAGCGGACCTCACCGGTACCCGGTGCAGGCAGTGATTACTTTATGTGGGGAGATTACCACACGGAAGAGCTTGCCAAGCCTTCCCAATTGTTTACCGCCACCAGTCGCTCATTACATGGCTTTAAGGGCAATTACAACATAGGTAATTTGCAGCTAACGGCGCTCTATGGCAATAACACGGAAGGGTTCCAGCGGGACACAATTGCACCGGATGGGACCAGTGGGTTTTACTTCTTGTCTCGACGATTGTTGGTCCCTGGTAGTGAAGAGGTTTTTCTGGAGCTAGAAGAACTCAATCGTCCCGGCACCGTATTGAAGCGGGAACGGTTGAGCCGGGGGGCTGATTATGACGTGGATTATGATCGCGGCACTCTGAAATTTCAGCGCCCCATTCTCCGTACCGATGTCGATGATAATGGGTTCGTATTGGTCCGTCGAATTGTCGCCACCTACCAGTTTGAAGGTGAGAATGCCGATACTGACACCTTTGGGGGGCGAGCCCAGTACACCTTTTCCCGAAATTTGGATCAGGAAAGTTGGATTGGTGCCACCTATCTCCGGGAAAATCGGGGTAGTCAAGACTTCGAACTCTATGGCGCAGACGCACTTGTTTCCTTTGGCAAAGAGAATTACCTGATCGCAGAATATGCCCACTCTACCAATTCACTAGATTTTGCCACTCCCGTCAGTGGGGATGCCTATCGAGTTGAGGTTGAAGCGAATCCGACGAAGGATATTTCTGGGCGGGCCTATTTCAGACGGGCTGATGTGGGGTTTTCCAACAATGCGACCACCAGCTTTGTGCCAGGACAAACCCGCTATGGGGCTGAGATTGCAGCATCGGTCACCAAGAACACCAAACTGCGGGCCAGCTATGACCACGAGGATAATTTCGGGGTGGCCCCGCGTCCTTTGGATTTGTTTGAAGAGTTGATTCAGCCAGGGTTTGCCCCTACCCCCGTTGATCCGGTTAACAATTCCCTGACAACTATTACGGCAGGGGTGCTACAGCGGATTGGGGATGCAGAAGTAAGTTTGGACTATGTCCATCGCGATCGCACTGACCGTCTCACGGGTGACGAAATTAGCTCTGACCAGTTGCGCAGCACCGTCCGGGTTCCCATCACCCGAAAATTGACTTTACGGGCTCTCAATGAGACTACCCTCTCCTCAGAAGTAGATCCGATTTACCCCAACCGCACTTCCGTGGGTCTGGAATATGAGGTCTATCCCGGCATCTCGATTGGCCTCAATAATACTTACCTGACGGGTGGCCAGTTTGACGATGACTTTATTACTAGCCTGGATATTGCTGGACAACATACGTTTTCCACCGATACCACCCTGCGGGGCCAATTCTCGATGACGGGTGATTTAGGAATGGCGGGCTATTTTGGGGTTGAACAGGGCTTGACTATCGCCCCCGGTCTGCGGGCAGATTTCTCCTATGAGCATGTGTTCAACACCTCTCTGCAGCAAACCGCAGCTAGCCAACAGTTTGCTCAGCCCTTTGCCCTGGGTTCAGGCGCTTCGGCTTTAGGCTTAACGCCCGGTGATAGCTTTAGCGTCGGCTTGGCCTATACAGACAACCCTGATTTTCAGGCAAATGCGCGCTTAGAATATAGCGATACGCCTCAAGGGACCAATACGGTTATCTCAGCCAATGCCTTGGGCAGAGCCACTCGCGATTTGACGGTGCTGGCCAGCTATCAGCAGGCCAGTGCATCTAACCAAACCCTAACTGGCCTGGGAACCACTCGGGATTTGAAAGTGGGGCTGGCCTATCGCAACCCCGATAGTGACAAGTTCAATGCCCTAGTTCGCTATGAGTATCGAGAGAATCCTTCCACGATTCCCGATACGATTCTATTTGGTAGTGGTACGGGCACGACCGATCATCTGCTCTCTGCCGAGGCCATTTATGCCCCCAACTGGCGTTGGGAACTATACGGTAAGTTTGGTTGGCGACACAGCAAATCTTTCCTAGCCCAGGATTTAATTGGCACCAGCAGCATTTCGCTGGCGCAGCTACGAGCCACCTATCGGCTCAGTAATCGCTGGGATATTGGCGGCGAAGTCCGCTGGATTCGGCAAAACAGCACTGGATTTAATGAGGTGGGTGCAGCGGCCGAAGTCGGTTACTATCTCAATCCCAACTTGCGGCTATCAGCAGGGTATGCGTTTGGAGACGTGAGCGATCGCGACTTAGGCAACTCCCGCTCAGCCAGCGGTCCTTACTTTGGCGTCACCCTGAAGCTGGACAACAACTTGTTCAAGGATTTCGGCTTTGGCAATAAGGTCGCTCCACCGCAGCAGCAAGAGTCTGCGCCCGAAGCGGTCAAGGTGGAGCAAGCCTCGGCCTCGGCCCCTAAACGCGTGAAGGCCAAATCAAGCCCAGTGGAGGCGGCACCTGCTAACCCTCGTCCGGCCTCTCAAACTCAGCCTAGTGTTAAGGTCATCCGCTAGTCGATTGAATCAGCCTGTCGCTTGAAAGGGTTACGGGCTGATCGCTACTGGATATCTCTGACCTATTAAATGACTTTATACCTAAAATTTCTCGACCTAGTTTGTATCCCCAAGAGGTAATTATGCAATCTCGCGGCACTTATCTATCTCCTCACTGGCATTGGTTCTCTGGAACAGTCCTTGCCTGGACTGCATTCACCTCCCTAGCTGCAGCTTCTGGATTTCTGAGCAATTGTCGGCTCGGATTGCTCTGTGCTGCCCAGGCAGAAACACTTCAGCCCAGTCCTGCCCCCGTTCGTGTAGTCGTCAATAGCAATCAGGATGGTGAAATTACAGCAGATGAGGGTGTAACGCTGCGAGAAGCGATCGCCATTACCAACGGCACGCTTAATCTGGGAGACCTTAGTGAAGCAGAGCAAGCTCAGGTGACGTCGAGCCCAGACCATAGCCGTATTGAGTTTGATTTACCCCGTGACGGTACCACCATTCGCCTCCAATCTGTGCTGCCTGTTATTACCAATCCCGGCTTATTGATTGATGGATCTAGTCAAGCAGGTTATGCCTTCTCTAAGGCGGAAGTGGGTTCTCCTGCGCCGATTGTCGCGATTACCCCTGCTGCTGAGGCAGAGGTATTCCGGGGGTTAACCCTAGCAGCCGATCAGGTCAAAGTCCGGGCGTTGAGTCTCTATGGCTTTACATCTACGCATCAAACCACCGCTACTACCCCCCCTGCGGATATTTTTATTGCGCATCGGTTTTTACCCTCTAAGCGCCTCAAAGAAGAGAGTCCTGAAGTGGTCTATCCCTACAACGATCAGCGGGATATCCCCCCCCAGGGCATTGTTATTGAGGCCAACTGGTTGGGACTTACGCCCCAGGGCACACCCCCCACTGCTGCCCGATCTGCTTTTGGGGTTTCTATCTATAACGCCCTTGGTACACGGATTCTGAATAATCGGATTGCCCATCACGACGGTAGTGCAGTGATTACCAGCGTTCGAGCAAAGCAAACGGAAATTGCCCACAATCGCATTGAGCAAAATGGTTTAGCAGGGATGCCGGATGCGATTCGCCTAGAAGGCGATATTGATGGTACTCAGATCCACGCCAATCAAATTCAACAGAATGCAGGTAGCGGAGTCTATCTATTTAAGCCCGAAGGCTCAGTCATGATTAAGAAAAATCTGATTGCAGACAATGGTCAACGGTTGCGTCGGGCAGCGGTCTTGCTGATGGGCAGCAATCATCATGTCATTAACAACACCATCGAAGACCAACCGGGGCCTGGCGTTGTGATTGCCTCCTATCCCGATAGCCGTCGAAACTTTGTTCTCGACAATCGCTTTGCTAATGTGCAGGGTCTCAGCATTGATTTGATTGCTCGCGACAACCGCTTTCTGGACCGCTTCTCCCGCCTCTCCATTAACCGCGTGGACTTAGCGGCTCAATCCAGTACTAGAGTGCAAGACTACCAAGTAGGGGATGGTCCCAATCCCTTACGCAATTCGGACCAACGAAAGCGTGATACAGCCAACCGAGGTATCAATACGCCGCAGTTTCTCAGCTCTAAATTCTACTTAATGGATGGGACAGTTAACTTGGATGGAGACGCTGATCCGGGGACGGAAATTGTGCTGTATAAGGTGATGGAGGAGGGCACTCATGGTCCTTTAAATGAACCCGTCACTATGGTTAAGGCCGATCAAGATGGACGGTTTGCCATTACCCTAACGGAAGCCAACCCAGGCGATCGATTCAGTGCGATCGCAATTCATCCCGACTACGGAACGTCAGAGCCCGCTCAGAATATTGTAATATCAACTCTTAATTAAGAAACTATTTATGCAAATAGGTAAGCGAACAACCTGTCGAGTGAAAAACTCAGTAAGCAAGCTGTTTCCACTGTTGTCCTGGTCCGTGGGAAAAAGACATTGTTCTACAATCGCCGTTGCAACATCAACTAAGTGTTGCGCAAACAGGTTCTAGGTCTATGTCGCTCTATGCGTTACATCTCCCTTGGGATGACCCTCACAAGTCTAAGCATTTAAAAAGCTTCCCCCCAAAACAGCAAGTTTTGGGCTACAAACAAAATTTCAGATATTTTAGCTTCCCTACTATTTGGAGAGTATTGCCAGGAGTTTATTGTGAGTAGGTGACTATAGAAAACTTCTTTTAGAAAAGGAGTGATTTTATTCTACAAACGCTTGAAAAATGTAATCGTTCAATAAATTTGGGCTAAATAAGTTGAGAGGTTAGATATAACCAAGCCTCCACTATCGTACATTTTACCTAGCGGTCGCCTGATATGTTTCTCGTTTTTATATAGTTATAAATTATTTAATTGGCTTGAGACTTATAAACTCATCTCTAATCCATGGCATTCATCAAATCTAACCAAGTGCATTAACCCATACAGTCAACGCTCTTTCGTCAGTGGATTTTACGCCTAACCAGGGCTGTTTCAAGCTTTTTAGAGTTATTGCGAAAGCAGTGAAAGTCTGTTGAGATCAAGTTTCTGCTGTTTCCTTCCCCCTTAGTCGTCCCTTGAACCCGAGAAGATAATGCCTATCCACCACGACCCTCAAAAATCTAGTGCAAACTCCTGTTTTTGGTGGAGAACTTTGAGTACGTTGAACCCTCAATTCCCAAGTTTGGGTGGGTTGCTGATTAATCGAAGAACATCCATCGTACAACCACGGGTTGTGGAGAAGCAGGCTGATGTAAGCCATCAAACTCAACCTCAAAAACTTGCAACTCGATTTCTTGTGGGCTTGGGTATGGTGGGCGTTCTCTCATTTCCTATCTTGTCACCTCTACTTAAGCTAAGAACAGCATTAGCTCTAGAAAATCCAACTACCAGTCCAGTTAACCAACCGGTTGGCTTTTTGCCTGCCCCGAATCCCACAGCCTACTGTGAGTCTCCGACTTATTTTGACCATTGGAATTTAGTCAATCCGAATGCCGATGGCACTGTTGCGGGAACTGCACAAACAGAGCCAGGCGGGATTGTTATGACAGTCACCGATGTTGCGGGTGTCGGGGGTGGTCTACGGACTAATGCTCCAGCCTTTGGAATTATTCATGATGAAAATGACGATTCAGTGGTTACTATTTCTGAACCCCTCTTCTATTCGCAATGGGTGTTTGTGGATGTCGATTTAAGCCAAGAAGGTTTTTTTGTCACTGGTAGTCATGCAGGGGCTCCACCCAGCGGTGTGGCTGTTATGGCTAGTAATTCTTCTTTTAGCAATTCCACAACCACCGGCACGATCACTGCAGATCAAATCAATGGGGTGGGTCGATTTAATGTTGGTCCTCAAATTAATGGTTCGCCACACCAGCTAGAAAAACGCTTTCAGGTTGACTTTTTGGGGACTGTAAGTCGAGTTGAACTCGATAAAATTGGTACCGGAGGGGCGGGCTTCTCAGTATCAGCAGGGTGTCAGGCCATTGGAATTGCGAAGGAAGTTGGTCCTGTCTCCTTCGACAACCAGACGGGTGAGTACAATTTCACTTATACACTGCGTGTTGTCAACAACTTGCCCACCCAAGCAGAAGTAGAGGCTGTGCTGGCAGCGGCAGAGGCCGATAATGATCAGTATGAAGGCCCCAACACAGCTCCCGAAATCCCAATCACTGATCTGCAAGTTACGGATGATTTAGCAGCGGTGTTTGGAGCAGGTAACTTTACAGTCTCCAATGTCAATACAGGGACGTTGACACCCAATCCCAACGGTTTTGATGGTAACTCTGAAACAGAGTTGTTGGCTGCGGGGCAGGGCCTCGCTCCCAAAGCTGAGCACACTATCACCTTTGATGTTACCTACACTCCACCCGGAGGAGTCACACTTCCTCTAACCTTGCAAAACCAAGCAACTGTTTCTGGTGTTGCAGGTGGGGTTGCAGTCTCTGATCAGTCAGATAATGGTTCAAATCCAGGGCCAGGGAATGAGAATGGTTCTGGTGGTACGAATGATCCAACTCCTGTTCAGCTTGTAGCCCCTCCAGAAGATTTTGGGGATGCACCTGATTCATACACCGATGCCAGCCATACTATTTCTCCCAGTCTTTATTTAGGAAGTGTAGTTCCTGATGGTGAAGCAGATACGCAGCTCGGTGGCGATGCTGGTGATGGGGCTGATGGAGATGATGGTGACGGTACTGATGACGAAGATGGGGTCATCTTTAGCCCTACTCTCGGCTTCCCAAATACCGTTCATGTAGTGCAGGCGGGGATTAGCAATACTGTTGATGTCGTTGCCTCCGACACTGGCATTCTTAATGCCTGGATTGACTATAACCAAGATGGTGACTTTGATGATCCGGGTGAGCAGATTTTCACTAATGAAAACTTAAGTGCAGGCAACAATAGCCTTTCCTTCAACCCAGCCGTGACTCTTTTGCATGGTCCCACTTATGCTCGCTTCCGCTTCAGCAGCCAGAGTGACCTTGGACCAACGGGATCTGCCACAGACGGGGAAGTGGAAGATTATGAAGTCAATATTGCTGCCCCCGTCTCAGATATCAATGCTTGTGCTGTCACAGGTTTAGTAGATGGCGAATTTGAGCAGTTGGATATTTCCCAGGGCACACCCACTCCGGTTAATTCCTTCGGCAGTACCCCTACCCTATCTCGCCAATACAACGAAACCGATGTCCCTGGCTGGAACTTTGCGGGTACGAGCACTCCACCACTGGACGATATTGAAATTTGGCAGTCTCAACATGGCGGTGGACAAGATCCCTTTGATGCCTTTGAGGGGGGACAGCATGCTGAAATTAATGCAGAAGAAGATGGCATCCTGTTTCAGGATGTAGTGACAACGCCAGGGGCAACGATGGGCTGGCAGTTTGCCCATCGGGGCCGAACTGGCAACGATACCATGGAATTTCGTCTTGGTCCGCCTGGAACCACCATCAGTCAAGGGACATTCAACTCTGGCAATAACGTCAACGACCCTAACGAAGGATGGCAACTTTACAATGGCAGCTACACCGTCCCAGCCAACCAGTATGTTACTCGCATTGAATTTAGGGCGGTTTCTACCGCCAACGGCGATATCAGAACCGGAAACTTTTTAGACGCCGTTGACTTCAACTTACCCCCTTGTATTCCACCCTTTAATCCCAATTTGCTGCTAGTTAAACGCATTACCCGGATCAACGGCAGCACCAACAGTAATGGCGGTGATGATTTAGCTGCCTATAAGCAAGAGGAAGCTTACATATACGATGACAATACGATAGAAACAACGACACCTCCTACTCCGCCAGATACTGATAGATGGCCCAACACCACAGGTAAAGATAGCAGTACCTTCTTAATTGGTGGGACAGATGGCGGCCGAACTAAGCCTGGAGATGAAATTGAATACACCATTTACTTCCTCTCAACAGGGAATATAGATGCTGTGAATACTCAGATTTGCGATCGAGTTCCTGACTTCCAAAGCTATGTCCCAGATGCCTTCAACTCTGTCACACCTGGACCTAATGGGGGAGTCGGTGCCAATCGAGGAATTGTCGTTGAATACAATGGTGATATTTTTTCCTATTCCAACAATGCCGATGGTGACATTGCCCGGTTTTATCCACCTGGGTCTGCTCTACCAGCAGCTTGTAATGGTGCAGCCGCTCAAGACGAAGATAATGGAGCAATCGTTGTCGAACTGGGAAATTTGCCCCACGCCACTAGTGCGGGTATTCCAAAGACTTCTTTTGGGGCTGTGCGCTTCCGGGCGAGGGTGAAATAATCAGTTGTAGACAAGGGTTCAAACCTCGCTCCAAACCTCGCCCCCCATTGACAGAATGAGGCACAAGCCACTGGACTTTATATCTGGAGCCTGAGCAGCTATTCCCCACCCACGCTAATAGGCGTTCCCCACATCTTGACATCCGTGAGATTGATGTTAGCAATAACCGCGCCTTGAGCTTCGACATTATAGAGTCGGGCTCGGGTCAAATTGACGGAATCCAAATGGGTAAGATTAAGACTGGCATTTGTGAGAAAAGCATCCGTTAAATCAGCTTGTTTGAGACTCGCTCCAGTTAAATCGGCTCCTTCCAAATTCGCTTCTTGCAGCTGAGCACCCGTTAAATCGGCATTCCGCAAATCCGTTCCAATCAGGTGGGCTTGGCGTAGATCGGCCTCGGTCAGATCACATCCTGGGCAAGTATTGGTGGCTAAGAGCTGTTGTACATGCTCAGGGTCAGCCGAATGAACAGGACGAGCCCAGAGTAGAGGGGTGAGGAATGCAAAAGCCACTAAAAGTGCACGTTTCATCGCTTATCCTCCTTTAGCATTGCTCTTCCCTAAGATGTGCGATTGCACGACTAGGGAGAGAGTTGCTAGTTGGCAATACGGTAAAAACTCGTATCCTTACCTTTTGATCGTCTCATACGGAAGAGGTAAGCGGGGCTGAAATGTTGATACTTTTAACACAGCCATAACAATCCTCAACATTTACTGATCCTGAGCAATATCGCTTTTTTATCCGTTATCAATATGAATAATTTTTTAAACGGCTGGCTATGAATGCTTGGGGAATCTTTTCAGCACATTTGACGCGGCATATTTCAACAACGTGGGGACTAATTTAGGCCCTGGTAAAAACACAATTCCCAATTGCTGCATCAAGCCCAAAGCATCTCCCTGCCCCCAATGTTCGACGATTTCGCCTTGCTCTAGGCGGTCAATGTGCATCACATCTAGCTTAATCCTTTGGCCTGTAGGGGGTAGCCCTTGAAATCCGCCTAGATGTGTCGCATGGAATGTCCCGCAGGTAATCACTTGATCTTCAGTGGCAATCACTTGCTCAAACTGATGGTGACTATTCGTAAAGGCAGCGTAAAAGGTCATCCCAAAGGCTTTAAATGCCTCAGCATCCAAAGGCTCTGGCATTCCAGCCATATGGGCGACAAAGTTAGAGGCTAACATCTCCAGAGCTTGATCAATCTGGCGGTTGTCAAAAGCAGCATAGAACTCAATGACTTGTCGTTTATTACGGATAATACTCATGAAATTGCTCTTACACAGTCCTGCTGAGCCGAACGGCTCCTGATTTAGGATTTAAAACTGAGGTTATCGTTCAGTCCAGAATCTAGTCTAGTAGACGTAAAGAGCTGGGCAACCAACTCAGCCCTCGACGACACCTCCAGCTTCCGAAACATCCGCTTGAGCGCTTGCTTAACAGAGTTTTCAGTAATCCATAGTTCACGACCAATTGCTGCATTTGTTAACCCCGACGCCACCAGTTCTGCAATTTCTAATTCACGGGGGGTGAGGCATTCACGTTTCTGGGGATGCCCTTGGTGTTTGACTGTAGCCACCCAAGTCGACAGATGCAAACAAATGGCACTCAAATCGGCTAAATTTTGGGTATCAAAGGCGGGTTTGGCTTGTTCCCGAGTAAATCCCACAGCTCCCACCAACTGTCCTTGGTTTACCAGAGGGCCTGCCATTACATGCCAGTGATCGAGACGGGGGCAAATCATTCGCCAGACCTTGGGAGAGGTCACCAACGATTCATGAACCGGGGCGTGACGCTCGGTGATATATCGGATGACGGGATTATGGTCAATGGAAAGCGCTCGGTTCATCACCGGTTGTAGCTGAGGATCGATGAAAGGAAGCTGATCGAAGAAGAAGAATCCTTGCCGGGTACTGGCAAAATATTGTCCTAACAGGGGAATGACCTGTTGTCGCAACGCTTGTTCGGTCTGGGCTTGGTGAATGGACGAAAATAATGCCTGAATCGTGATCATCACAGTGCCTCAAAGAGTACCCGATCGAGGACTGGGTATAAGTGGCTCATTTCTGTAATCTTAGCGGTAGTTCTTTCCATGAGGGTACCGCCCATGTCCCAGTACGCCCATCCCGAAGTTTTAGTCGATCCACAATGGCTAATGGCCCATCTCCAGGACTCCAATCTGCGCATCCTTGAAGTTGCTATGAGTCCTGAAACCTACCGCAACAGCCATATTCCA
The DNA here is from genome assembly GCF_028285745.1 of Acaryochloris sp. IP29b_bin.137. Lineage (GTDB taxonomy): Bacteria > Cyanobacteriota > Cyanobacteriia > Thermosynechococcales > Thermosynechococcaceae > Acaryochloris. The sequence continues at coordinate 18,106 of NZ_JANQOP010000324.1, forward strand.
GGGGCAGTCTTTTGGCATATCGGCACAGAACTAATGACGCCAGACATGTCCCTCAATTTAGATCCAACTGTCTTCAGCTCATTACTGTCCAAATCTGGGATTACCGCGGATACAACTGTTGTTGCCTACGGCAGCTACCCCGGCACGAGTGCGTTTATGTTTTGGCTATTCAAGCTGTTTGGTCATCACAACATCAAGGTACTCAATGGAGGATATCAGCAATGGATCGCTACAGGGGGACCCGTCATCCCGGAGCTATCCACCGTCTCCGCAACAGAGTATCCGCTAGAAGCACCGGATGCCAGTCTACGAGTCTTGTCTGCCGAAGTTCTCACGGCGCTAGACAGGCCGGATCAAGTCCTGCTAGATGTCAGAACACAGGCAGAGTTTGCGGGGGACATATACCTAATGGAACCACCTCAGGGCGGTGAAGTGGGGGGACATATTCCTGGCGCAGTTCATCTAGACCATGCCAGGACACTGAACGAAGATGGGACATTCAAGTCGGCGGACGAGCTACAGGCTCTCTTCCAACAACAGGGGATTACCGCAGATAAGGAGATTTTTCCCTACTGTGCCATCGGTGGGCGCTCTGCCTATACTTGGTTTGTCTTGAAATATTTGCTGGGCTATCCCCAAGTGCGCAATTATGATGGCTCTTGGCGTGAGTGGAGTCGATTACCGAATGTACCGATTCAGCGATCGCAAACCACCCCACTTTAGCTTTAGCAAAGGAGTGATAGCCATCCTGTTTGGCTCCATCCCTATTTTGTTGGGAATGGCCCTGTTGAGATTAGGCTGTTTGGCTAGATGGCGTGTTTTGCCAGCTCTCTGCCGGCTTGCTTTGCCAGTCGGTTAATTGCGATCGCAGATCAATGGTGTATAGCCGAGCTGAGGTTCCTAGCTGAGTGCCGATCAGAAGACCTGGGCCAGCCCCCACGGCCACCGTGATTTTTTCGGTGGGGTCTAAGGGGATTCTAAATTGGCAATAGGGTTGCCCCATGGGACCCAGGAGCAAAACCTGGTCAGCCGATAGCAAGATATATCCCCATGCTGTGGCAATGACTTGGTCCGGTTGGAATGGCAGGGCAATTCGGGTTAAGCGCCAAGGATTCAGATCAACGATGTAGCCCACCCCCGATGGATTGGTGGATATGGCGAGCAATTGATAGGGATTGGCGATGTTTTGGGTAATTTGGCGGAAAGGAATGGGCACTGAAAATGTCGAAAAGGCTTGACCTCGGCGGGTAAAGCCTTGAAATTGACTTTGACTCGGGCCAGCAGAAATGGCGACCCCATAACGTGCATCAAGGATAAACAGCCAATCGGGCTTTTGAATGAGGATTGCCCGATGTACGGGCTGCATCTGTGGCCACTGATATATTTGCAAGATAGCTTGATGTCCCAGTTCGGGGGCCGGTTCAGTAGCATAGGACTGTTGACTGCACGTCAGGGCAATCCAGCGGTGATTAGGTAGCCAGCCCATCTTGTTATTTTGACCCCAATCCATCCCCGGTAAAACTTCAAGGGTTGGCAATGCTCGCGGTTGAGCAGATAACTGGTTTTTAGTGGATAAACCGTAAAGACGAGAGGGGACTCGGTGGGTGTTCCCTTGAATCGTTCGCACCCAAGCTTGCTGACCATCCCCCCATAAATCTATTACCGGTTGAGAAAAGGTCCACTGTTTTTCTTGATAGGAACCTGAATCTAAAAAATGAGCGACATAGGTCCGAGATATAACCTGATTGAAGTGCCCCAAATACAGTTGATTGTCCTGGACAAGTAAACAACGGAAGGAGGAGGGACTGGGAAAGGTCTCTTGGCGAATGTCAGGAACTAGAGAATCCTGGGATAACTGCTGACTGGGAGCCAGCCGATGGATGGGATCTTCTGAGGCTAAAACATCTGCTGCCAGCTCTACCGCCTCCAGCATGGCTTTTGCGCTTTTAAAGCGTTTCTGTGGTAGCTTCTGTAAGGCTTGTTTGAGGATGGAGCGAATTAAAAAGGGGACCGCTTTGGGGATTGGTGCAGATTGACTAAGATGGGCGGTCATCAGCTCCCCTGGAAGACCGTTGAAGGGTCGTCTACCGACCACTAATTCAAATAAAATAACCCCGACCGCATACACATCAGAAGCATAGGAGTACTGACCGTAAAATCGCTCGGGAGCCATATAGGCGGGAGAACCGGTATCCCCCTGACCCACCACACCGTATCCGGCTTCTTCTACTAAGCGGGCAATACCAAAATCAGTGATTCTGGCGATGCTCGCTGCTTCGGTGTGAGTAAACAGAATATTTTCTGGCTTCAGATCGCAGTGAATAATACCCTGCTGATGGGCATAGCTTAGCCCTTTCAGCACATCAATGATAATCTGCAAACGTTGTTCTAGGCTGAGGTGAACCGGATGCAAAAGGAGATGGCGCAGGGTTCCCCCTTCACAGTAGTCCATGACTAGGTAACGTTCCTTGGCGGTATAGGAAATCGTTTGCACAGACACAATATTAGGATGTTGCAAACTGGCCAACATCCGCAACTCTCGCAAAAAAACACGGGTGGGCAACTCCCGCTTATTGAGGGCTTTGAGGGCGACAAGCAGCCCAGAGTTACGATCCACTGCACAGAGGACGCGACCAAATTGACCCTGTCCAACTTGCCCTAATATGCGATAGCGAGTGGAGGACATGGGGGATAATCGTTTCTTTCAGGATGCTATTTACTTATTGAGCCCAAGGAAGCGATTAAACCTATCACGTTAAAGCAGGGGATAAGGTCGAACCCGGTCGGGCTTAGGTGGTGTACTCTGCATTAATCTTGACGTAGTCATAGCTGAGGTCGCAGCCCCAAGCACTGCCCCTCCCTGGTCCATTACCAACGCCGACCTGAATAATCACAGGATCTTGATGGAGATATTGGCTAGCTGCCCCCCGATCAAACCCTTGCGGCGTGCCCTGATGCATCAGCACAAAATCACCCAACTGAATATGGAGCTGTGTTGCATCGAAGTCTATCCCTGCCCGACCCGCCGCCATCGCAATCCGCCCCCAATTGGGATCACGGCCAAACACAGCCGATTTCACCAACATTGACCCGGCAATGGTTTTGGCAATCTTCTGGGCTCCGGTGTCGTTGACGGCCCCTTGAACCTGCACATCAATCAAACAGGTTGCTCCTTCGCCATCCCGGGCAATTTTTTGCGCCAACCGCTGACAAACTTCCGTCACCAGGGCTTCTACTTGCGTCGCCTCGGGACCAGGTCCCTGAATGGCTGGGGCAGAAGATTGGCCATTCGCCAGGGCCAGCAGCATATCGTTCGTACTGGTATCACCATCTACCGTCACTTGGTTAAAACTGCGATCGGCTGCCCGCCCGATGATTTGCTGCCATAAGGTCGGCTCTACCTCGGCATCACAGGTGACAAACACTAACAAGGTCGCCATATCGGGATGAATCATGCCCGAGCCTTTTGCAATCCCCCCCACCCGAACCGGCTGCCCGCCAATTTGGGTTTCTAAGGCAACGGTTTTCGGCACCAAATCAGTGGTCATAATCGCCTGGGCAGCCTGATCAGACCCCTGGTCGGAAAGCTGTTCCACGAGTTGGGGCATGGCGGCTTCCACTTTATCAACGGGAATTTGTTCACCAATGACCCCAGTCGAAGCAATCAGAATTGCTGCCGGGGCGAGTCCCAAGGTCTGAGCTGCGCTCTTCGCTTGGGCGAGTGCTGCCGCATCCCCCTGGGGACCAGTGCCCGCATTTGCTTGGCCTGAATTACACAGAATCGCCTGAATTTCAGTGGGACCGGTTTGAATCCGGTCTTGGCTATAGGTCACACAGGCGGCTTTCACTCGGTTTGTCGTAAATACCCCAGCCGCATGGGCTTTGACAGCGGAAACAATCAGGGCCAAATCTTTGGCCCCTGAAGGTTTCAAGCCTGCTGACATACCTGCTGCGCGGTATCCCTGGGGAGCGGTTACCCCTCCTGGAATGGTCTGCCAATCTACCATTACTCTTCCTTACCCCCATTAGGGACTGCATCAGCAAGCGTAGGCAATGATTTAACGAGCCTATGCTTAACGCTCTATTCTAAAGGGCTTCAATATGGGGTTTCAAGCCAGTATTATGCAAATCCAAGCGGCTTTAACCGACACGTTTTAACTATCATTTCTAAGCCTGCGCTTTGAGCGCAGGACTCGTCAGGTTTAACCTATCCCGCGGTAGAAAAGTCTCCTTCGATCAATGCAAAGGAGACGAAA
>NZ_JANQOP010000330.1 GCF_028285745.1 Acaryochloris sp. IP29b_bin.137
TTGATTCTGGACTTCTTGAAGCTGACATCACTCATCAGAAAAATAGACACTGAGAATAGTCTATTTTTTATCTGACTAAAGTGATAAAAGAGGGATAGAACGCCATTGCCTGTGAAAACTTCATCCAGAAAGGCTAAAAAGTGTTCTCGTGATGGTGTAGAGCATAAAAAAATTTTCAATGAATAAATTAAGACCCTAATAGCAGGATTAGCCTCAGACACTTATCAGATGAAGAATCTGCAAATTTTAACATAAGAAATAATAGTGAGTGATTACTCTTATGATTTTTTACTTTTAATAACCGCTAAAATATGACAACTATAATTCTGGTAATATTCATAGAAAGTTTATAGACTACAATTTTTTACTAACTCTAAAAGAAAAACCATAGTACAACTGTGATTAAAGCTCAGTCAATGAATCATAGTCTATTTTAAATAGATCTGATTAGTCTTTGCTCATTTCTATCCTTGAAAATCGCTAAATCATTTGATTGAAGATTCTATTATCATCTAGCTTAAACATCTACGGCTGGATTGGTGCGAGTCTAATAAAAATGATTCCTTCAAGCGTTTTGGTCTGTATGAGCAATAGATTACTGCTAGTATTTGCTGTTAATCACTGCTATTGAAGATCACTCTCTATATCAGTGAGACAGTGTCATCATTGGACTTTTCTAAGTTACCGCTTAGAGACGCTGTAATTGTATTCAGTGTTCTCTTAAACAATAGAATATTTTCGTAATGATCCTTGTAAAAATGGATATTTCACTATAGGCTATTCGCTTTCAGTAAAAACCTTTTTTAACTGAACTATTGCTGTAGAAGGATAGTTTGAATTTTCATATTTCTTGGTGTCTGTATTTTTAGTTATTCAGTTTCGTCCATCCCTTGTTTATATCTGAAAATAGAAAGGACTTTATTCATATGCGACTATTCATCCGCCGCTTTGCTTTACTCACCTTAGTGGTAGCAAGTTGTTTAAGCTTAACGGGTTGGTTACAACCTGTTAATGCTCTGGATATCCAAGGGCCATCCAACTCACCAAGTCTCCTGGCTGCTGCTTACCGTAATCCTGTAGATGCCAAACTCGAATCGGACTATGGTCAAAAAATTGACTTGAATAATACAAATGTCATTGCCTTTAGCCAATATAAGGGGCTTTATCCAACTATTGCGGGCAAAGTGGTTCAGAATGCACCGTATAGCAGTGTAGAAGAAGTATTAAATATTGATGGTTTAACTGAACCTCAAAAGAAATTGTTGCAGCAGCACATGGGTGACTTTACAGTTACTGACCCAGCTCCAGCTTTAGTCGGAGGTCAAGATCGCTATAACACAGGGGCTTATTACCCTGTCCGTCGTTCCTAAACTTCCTGAAGGGATGGAACATACTGTGGTGCCATCCCTTTAGTGGAATGGTCATGAATAGTAAGAAGTAGTTTACAAGTCAGCCAATCCCAGGTTTGAAATAACTGATTTATCCATTTGTGTCCAACAATTGGGTCTATCCACCATGAAAGTTTTTTTTGGTCAACTTTGGAGTTTTATATCCCACCGGTTCATCTTATTAGTTGTCGGTACTTTTTTTACCTGGGGTGTCATGACGATGGGCTGGACGAACAGTGATTTAGGATATTGCTGGGCTGCTCTGCCTCAGGGGGATGCGGTCACCAATCCCATGAGTATATTGAGGCTTGCTTTGCCTGTTGATAACCAAGCCATTCATGCCATTCATCAATATCTAGAAGAGATGCCAGCTCAACTCGATGATCCCACCGCACGGATGCAACCTAAACAATGGTCAGGAGTGGGGAATCAGATATCAAAAGCGATTAGAACGTTTAATGGAGAAGCCTCAGATCTCCTTTCTGATATTCCTACTCCCTATCGCCCTCAGGCTTTAGTCCGTATGAATCAAATCAACGCAGCTCTAGCCGATCTCAAGATACTGTCAGAAGAGCAAAGTAAAGATCAATTCGTAGCGAAACGAACTCAGGCCTGGAACGCTATCGATTTGCTAGCGGCTTCCATGGTGCCAGAACATTCAATCAACATACCCGAGGACTATCAAACTCTACCTCAACTTAATGGTCGAGCAGTAGTGGTTCTTGACACCAGCAAGGGACCCATCACTATCATGGTGGATGGCTATAACGCTCCGATCACCGCTGGTAATTTTCTGGATCTGGTCCAGCGAGAGTTCTACGATGAACTCACATTTACTCGTGAAGATGAGGCTTATGTCGTGCAAGCAGGGAATCCAGAGGGTTCCCCATCAGGATTTGTTGATCCTGATACTGGGCAGTATCGCTCTATTCCTCTAGAAGTGATGGTTAAAGGGGATTCTGAACCTGTGTATGGGGCTACTTTAGAAGAGCTAGGTTTGTCATTGTCTGAGCCAGTCCTTCCTTTTTCTGCTTATGGGACTGTCGCCATGGGACATCCACAGGGCGATCCTAACGGCGGATCATCTCAATTTTTCTTCCACTTGTTTGAACCTGATTTGACACCTGCGGGGTTAAACCTTCTAGATGGCCGCTACGCTGTTTTTGGATATGTGATTGCGGGTCAAGAGGTCCTAGCTCAATTACAGCATGGCGATCTTCTACGTTCAGCTAAGGTGGTGGATATTTCTCCACCAAACGCTTTCACATTCCGATATCTAGATTGGATCCTTGTCCAAAGACTAAGCAGTTTAAAAGCCATGGTTTAAACTGCTGTGAATCTGCTAACTGATTTAATTTGGTCTCTACACCTTACTGATGCCCCTAATTGAGGTTCGTTCAGTGTTTCATATCCATAAATACTGGGGTATACCCCTGAAGCCAGGCAGTAGTTTCAGGGGTATTTCATGTCTAGCTCACCACAGTGCTTTCTTTACCACCCCTTTGGAGAGTAACCCACAGCGGCTATCAACCCTCACTGGAGGTTCAACTTCTATTTGTCATAAACTATGCACTGCACTGTACTAAGGTGAATGGAGTGTTTATGTCTCAAATGACCGACGAAGAATGGCAACATTTGTATGAAAACTTTGAGACGACTGACCTTTTAGCTGCAGTCGATCATCTTGATCAGGTCAGAGGCGTTTTAGGAGATGGCCCCAACTGGGAGCCTCCAGAAATGAGGATTAACTTGCTAAAACTTCATCAATTGGCAATGGATGTGGTGAATAAGGGTTACAAAGGCCAGGCTCAAGAAATGTTCGATCTAGCTAATGACTTAGATATGGAGGTATTCGGTATCATTGAGTCACTAGAAGCTATCCAGAGAGTCTTAACGACACTGACAGATTTGTATCCTGAAAGTCTTAGCTATGATGATTAACCCTGTTCATTAGCGAGCTTGGATAAGCTCATCTATCACGATTTAAGGCTATTTTGGAGATAACCGCCTGAAGTATCCACATCAAAGTTCTTGATGAACGTCATACCATAGTTCACCCCTAAGCGGTCTCCGACACTGCAAAGAGAGGCTATCCAATGCTACGGTTCGAGCGTTTCAATACAATTCAGCAGCTCGACCCGATCAGGGACAACTGCGAAGTATGCAGACAACTAGCTGGCTATGAATTTCCCTGGGATATTACCCGTGCTTTGGAAATTGCACTATTTCGCACTTTTTGTGTCCCCAGCATAGCTACTCTCCTTGACCGGACTGCGGAGTTTCATCACCATTCTCAAAAACGCTACGATGATACGGGCTTGATGGTTTCCTTAATCCTTAAATGGGGGCATGAATCACCCAAAGGACAGGCTATAATCCAACGAATGAATCAGATTCATGGACGGTTCCCCATTAGCAATGCTGATTATATTTACGTCCTCTCAACCTTTATTTATGAACCTGTGCGGTGGATTGAACGTTTTGGCTGGCGTCAATTAACCCGCTTGGAAAAACAGGCTTTGTATCACTTTTGGTCTACTGTAGGACAACAAATGGGAATTCAAGATATCCCTAGCTCTTATGAAGTCTTTGAACAATACAACCAAGCCTATGAGCGAGACCATTTTCACTATAGTGAGGCCAATCAACGAGTAGGGCAATCTACGTTAACGCTCTTCCTCAGTTGGTTTCCGGTTCCGTTCCGCCCACTTATTCGTCCTCTGGCTTACGCGATCATGGACGATACCATGCTCAATGCGTTTGGTTTTCCATCCCCTAAAGTATGGCAGCGACAGCTCGTAGAGCACCTATTACAAACTCGTGGGAAATTGCTTCGCTTTTGTCCTCCTCGTCAATCTTCCAGCTTCTATAGTGATGAGCCACAACGGAGTTACCCAAAAGGTTACGATCTAACAGATCTAGGACCACCTAATTTGCTATCAGAATTAAACAATCCAAGTGTTGGGGGACAAGAAAATTCATAGGCGTCTCCTGTTACTACCAGGAATGAGCAATTTTCCAGCTTAGCCTTGCTATACCACCACACCCAACGGCTCGGCCATCTCAACCACTTGCCCCTCCCGACTAGCCTTGCATCCCTCTAGCAAGTCTTCTCAAACCTTCCGGGTGTAGTAACTAAATTTGGCATCTTCCATTGTGAGCTAGTCTATCTGTAGTTATGAACAATTGACTTCTGAGATATGAGCAGAACCATATCCTTGATAAGGCATGGGAAACCCACAATCACTCCACATGGATGGATCGGTGGTCGCGAGTTATCACAGGTCATTAATCGAATTCAATCAGCTAAGATTGCCAGTGACTCCTTCCCTTCAGGTGATGTTCAAGCACTCGTTCAATCAGCAAAACTAGTGTTCACAAGTGATATTCCTCGTTCGATGCACTCTGCCCAAATCCTTGAACCTACCATTCCTCCTGTCAGTGATCCCATTTTTCGTGAAGTAGATTTTTGGCTTGAGTGTCCCATCAATATTCGTTTACCCTTCCATATGTGGCTTTTTCTGGATAGGTTGCTATTGAGTTTGGGTTGCCCATCACACGCTCAATCTCAAGCCCACATCAAAAAACGAGTGAAAAAAGCTGCTGAATTGTTAGAACAGCAATCTTATGAAGCTAGCTCTGTTGTTTTAGTTGGCCATGGCATCACAAATCTGTTTATTGCTAGAGAGTTAAAAAAACGAGGATGGTGCGGTCCCCGAATACCGAAAATGGAACACTGGGGTTGCACAACTTATAGCCTGGGCTGACTGATAAGATGACCTCAAACCCCTTCCTAGAGCAGACGATACTGAAGAGGAGTTATCCAAAACGATAGGTGTTCGCTTAGAGATGAGCGTCTATGATGCATTGCTTCAAAGGTATCCAGGCAAAGGGGAGCTAACCGCATGGCTAAGAAAGCAGGCTCGGCTCGGGACAGAGGATGAAGGGCTGCTGGGTTAGGATTGCTTTGCGATCGCATCCCTGATACCAATACTCAATATTGCACTAAAATTGGCCGCTTGAACCCCATCCTTTAACTTTCAGATTCCGTGTGGAATCTGTATTACCTGATTAAGCCACTTCCCCACTCCCGAGTAATCGGAGGTATGGCCTTGAGTTGTCAATCCTCCAGCAAGAATAACTCAATAAAGCTACACAACAAGGTAGTCTCTTTGGCAGGGTATTGTGCTGGTCAAGGTTGAAGCTTGATGGAAGTCGTCCACCATTTGCAAGGCAATTTGGAAATCATCGTATCTTTTTTAGAAGTGGTACTGGAAGCAGTAGCAGCTTTTTGTATTGTGTTGGGCCTGTTCGTGAGCATCAAGCTCTCGGTTGTTTTGCGCCGTCGTCGCAATAGTATTCAATTCCCCCTGGGGCGATTGCGGTTAACCTTTGGTCGATGGTTGGCGTTAGCCCTGGAG
>NZ_JANQOP010000247.1 GCF_028285745.1 Acaryochloris sp. IP29b_bin.137
GGTAAAAACCGAGGCTGTCAGATTGATGTCAAACTCAGGATCTCGATTCTCAACTGGGATAAAACCATCTTCAGGAACAACAACGGGGGGTACATTTCCGTCCAGCAGTCCTGGTGCAAATAGACGTGTAAAATCTCCAGCGATTGTGAGGGGGACGCCATCTTCTGGAATTGGGCCATCCACCGTAAAGGTCAAGTTTAGTGTTGGGTTTTCATCTTCACTCACAACTGGAGTGTCAGTCGTAATACTCACGACTGGGGCAGGAGGTTCAGGTGTAACTTCTTCTACCCTGATCCGAACAACTTGATAGCCATCAGCTGTAAAGTCAGCGCTGGTGAAGGCCGCCGGTGCATCTGCTGTGCTGCCATCTTCGCTTAAGATTCTACCGCCATCAATAAAACCTGGATGTACTGCAACAACTCCATTTTCATCTTCACCGGTATTCGGATCAACTTGAGAGAAGAACGCAGTATTCTCAACTAATTCATCATTGATCTCGGTTCCGGCATCTAAAACTTCACTACCGGCAACGATGAAATCAGCTCCAATAAAATTGCCATTCTCATCAAATAGACTATGAATCATCGGGTCGCCATTGGCGATAAAAGCGTCATTGGAGGGAAGGATCATTGAAGCATAGCTGAAGAACTGGCTACTATCACTATTCAGATCAATCGTGAATGTCTCTGAAGCTATTTCTCCTGGATCGATGGGACCATCTAAGCCTTCAGGACCAAGGATGACGCCATCTACTAAACCAAAACCGCTACTGACGAAATCTTCAGATATACCTTCTGTAATTCCATCTTCAGCTAAGCGTTCCAAACTTGGAGTTGCCGCTTCACCCAGGTCGTAAATGTCAAATTCGCCGTTGTGGAAGCCAACCCAAATTGGTGTCAGGAACGTTCCTGCATTAGGAGCTAAGCTTTCTATCGTAACTAAAACCTCGATAGACTCAGTCTCAGTCGGTACTTCAGTTGCGATCGCATCCACTTGTGCATCACCCACATCTGCACCTGCCAGGTCAGTTAGCCCTAACACACCAGCCAATTCAGGAGACAACAATAGATCCGTATCACTAATTTCCAGCTCATTGTTGGAAACAGAGGCTGTACCCGGTGCACTCAAATCAAATAGAATCTCTAGGCCCAGCGGATCATCCAATGTGTCCGCGACAAAGAAGCCACTTGTCGTATCCGATACTCGAGCGGGGTCAAAGCCAATGGAGAACTCACCAATGGTGGCCTCCGCGCCGCCTAATCCAAGGGTGATGGTACCTGAGTGCTCAATGGATCCACCCAACGGCGTGAATGGAACTGGAGCAAAGCTAAAGTCAGTGGCCTCAGTAATGCCAAAGCCCACTTGGAATGGTTCTAGGAAGGCAGGCCGCTCGGCAGGGGTAGCATCACTGTCTGCACTCACAAACGTTATGCCAGCTACTTCCTCCAGCAGCGGGAAATCGAGGAATACGCTAGTCACTCCAGATTCAACCGCAAAGGACGCGTCTTCTCCACCATCGTTAATATTAAAGTTTACGGTACTAGCATCAGGATTCACCTCATACAGCTCACCGTTGGCAAGCTCAAATGTCAATGTCTCCAGCCCTTCAGTAGGACCATCCTCAAACACCGATAGGGTGATAGAAGCCTGATTTTCGTTCAGGGTTACAAAGAAACCACCCTCATCACCACCCTGGACGGGGAATTCATCAATACCCTCCAGCTCGATTGCGGGTGACCCATCTTCGTTGAAGATAACGAACTCACCTAGTGCTGTCGGTCCACTCGCTACGAAGACCTCTAGACCCCCATCGGGAATGTCGCCATCCACTTCGAAGTTAACGGTAAATTCATCCCCTTCTTCCAGTTCAGTTTCACTCGTAGTGAAGCTAACAGTGGGGCCACCACCAGGGTTGGCGCTAGGACCATCCTGAAGTGTAACCGTAACGGTCGAATTACCGATGACAACATCATCATTCACTGATTCAAGAATCAGCTCATAGGTGACAGGTGCCTCTTCAATAATGTCGTCAAAGATAAAGAAGGAAAGACTAGAGTCGTTGACGGTTAGTGGTGCTATCTCAAACTCAGTATCTCGGTTCTCAATGGGAAGAATATTAACAAATCCCTGACCTTCTACGTCGGGACGATTAACATCAAATCGGGTAGGTTCGTCAAAAAAGAAGCCAGCAAAATCACCAGTCCAAAGAACCGGAATTCCGCCTGGTGGGATAACACCAGAATCGTAAGTCAGTGCAATAGAGACAAGTCTGCCGTCGTCTTCATTGATAACGATACTGCCGTCTGGATTGGTTTCAGAAGCTGGCACCACAGAAAGTGAAATAACGGGTGTCTCGGCTGGATCCCTGACAAGACTCTCAACGAGCGCATCCCCCACATCAATACCAGCCTCTAAGCCCAGGGCGGTAGCAAGTTCTGGAGAAAGCAGCAGATCTCCACCCACATCGAGGGTGGTTTGGTCATCAGACAAATTGATTGTCGGCTCGCCAATATCGAAGAGAACCTCTAGCCCTAAAGCATCATCAAGTGTATCAGCAACAAAGAAACCGCTAGCCGTATCTGAGACTCGTGCAGGGTCAAAGGCAATGGAAAAATCACCCAGCGCTACTTCAGCATCCCCCAATCCCAGGGTTATCGTTCCAGTATGCTCAATCGTACCGCTGTCAAACGCAATTGGGTTTGTATCAATCTCGAATGTGGTTTGGTCATCGACAATGTCGAAGCCTAAGTCAAAGCCAGCAGATGGTGTTCCGCTACTGTCCTCAGATACTAGGGTTAACCCTAATGCATCTAGGTCGAGGGAGATACTCGTATTACCATCGACAATTTGACGCATCCCATCTTCTGAAGTTACATCATCTGGATCGGCAATGCTGAGGGTAACGCTGTTGGCCGCTGGGTCCACCTCATAGGCCTCACCATCAATCAAAGCAAAGTTAAACTGCTCCAGAGCCTCATCCTCATCCGCACCATCATCAATGGCTGCTAGAGTAATCGTTGCTGTAGGCTCAGTCACCGTCACAAAAAAGCCACTATCGCCTTCTGCTGGCGAGGGGAACTCAGCAATGCCGGTTGTGGTTACATTACCAACATCAAACTCAGTCAAGCTCCTAGACTGATTTTGTGCACTGACCACATCATTAATAAGAACGTCCAACCCCCC
>NZ_JANQOP010000290.1 GCF_028285745.1 Acaryochloris sp. IP29b_bin.137
AGATGTAGAACCTCGGTGTGGTTTGCTCGTCATTGATCTACGCACAGGAGATATTGTCCATTCCTTGACCCTTGAAGGCATAGTGACGGAAATGTATGACGTTGCGATTTTACCGAGGGTACAACGCCCTATGGCCATTGGGTTAAAAACTGACGAGATTCGTCGCACCGTGACGATAGGTTCTTGACCACAATCATGAAGAGTCATCTAGGAGATTACTAAACAATGCCAGCTTCAATTAGTGTCAACGACCTGGATGGTAAAAATGGAGTTCTCCTGAACGGTATTGCTACGAGCAGTGTTAGCCCTGGCCAATCCGTTAGTAATGCAGGAGACATCAATGGGGATGGCTTTGATGACGTCATTATTGGAACACCATATTATTCATCCGCAGGTTCTTATAATGCTGGTTATATCGTGTTCGGCAATGCAACCCATCGCCCTAGCCTAGACCTATCGGATCTTGACGGCACTAATGGTTTTATTCTACGGGGTATAGAAAGTGATGATTATGCAGGCTATTCGGTAAGCGATGCAGGTGACATCAACGGTGATGGTATTGCTGACGTCGTTATTGGTGCTCCCTCGGCTGGTAATGCTTCTGAATATGAAGGGCCAGATGGCCATACCTATATTGTATTTGGGCAAACTGAAGCCTTCAACGCTAATTTTGAACTCTCTACATTAGATGGCAATAATGGCTTTCTCTTTAGTGGAGGTGGAAGTGGAGTCTCTGTTAGCCAGACAGGCGATATTAATGGTGATGAGATTGATGATCTGATTATTGCCACAAATAACAATACTCAAACTTATGTAGTTTTTGGTAGAGAAGACAGTTTTCCCAAAAATCTCAGCCCAGCAGACTTAGATGGCAGCAATGGTTTCATAATTGAGGGTATTTCAGAAGGAGTATTCGTCCCGCGCACACTGGTTAGTGAGGCAGGAGATATCAATGGTGACGGTATAGATGATCTGATTATCTCTGATGCATTAGAAAGCCAAAATTACGTGGTTTTTGGTCAAATCGAAGAATTCTCCGCAACTTTCAACGTTTCTATACTGGATGGCAGTAATGGTTTTGTTATTGATAGTGGCAACAAGCCACGCTCTATCAGTGGAGCTGGAGATATCAATGGTGATGGCATAGATGACATCATCCTCGGTGTTCCTGACGCCAGCCCATACGGCAACTCTGAACTTGGACAAAGCTATATAATTTTCGGCGATAGTACTTTTTTAGACACCTTAAATGTTACTGACCTGGATGGCAGTAATGGTTTTACTATCAATGGTGGACAAGATGCCGCCAATTCTGGCTCCTCAGTGAGCAGTGCTGGGGATGTGAATGGCGATAATTTCGATGATCTGATTATTGCTGCATCAGATTCCGAAGCAGCTTATGTTGTGTTTGGAAATGGTGAGGGATTCGATACCACACTAGAACTATCGACCCTTAATAGTAATCAAGGTTTTGCTATTACTGATATAGCAGTTTCTGGTGTCAGTAGGGCAGGCGATGTTAATGGTGATGGGTTTGATGACCTGCTCATTGGAACTTCAGGTTATTATGCTGATCCAGATAAAAGCTACGTCATTTTCGGTGGCATAATTCCTCAGATAGATCTTAATGGCTCCATAAAAGGGATAAATACAACAGCCACCTTTTCAGGTCGTTCTATTTTGCTTTTGAGCCAAAATAATCTGGTTTTAACTAGCTCTGGTCGTAATACACTTTCGCAGGCCACCATCTCGATTACCAATCTAAAAGATGGAGCTGACGAAAGTCTTGCAGTTCAAACCAGTAATACAAACATTACAGCTACCTACGACTCTTCTGCAGGAATCCTCACACTCGAGGGACAAGATTCTCTTGAAAATTATCAGCAAGTATTGCAAAGCTTAACCTATAACAACACCGCTATTCCTGCTGAATCTACCTCTCGTGAGATTACGATTACTATTTCAGATGAAGGGGTATCTTCGACAGCTAATATCACTCTTTCTATCCTTAGCAGTGCTCCAAATTCATTCTTTAACCTCTCTGAACTAGATGTGAACAATGGATTTGTTCTTAATCAAGGGAATGGGCAAATCAATAGTGCGGGTGATATCAATGGTGATGGTATAGATGACTTAATTTTGGGTGGATATTCTGAAGCCTTTATCGTTTTTGGAGTAGATGCAGAAATTCCTAATATCAATCTCGCTAATCTTGATGGTCGTAATGGATTCAGCATTAAGAATTCAACATCGAATAGTTTAGGGAGCTACACAGCGAGTGTGAGTGGTGTAGGGGATATTAATGGAGATGGTCTAGATGACGTTGTGCTGGGTTCTCCATACACTTCATCCAACGGAAATTTTGCAGGCCAAAGTTATGTTGTGTTTGGTAGCACCAAAGACTTTAGTGCTTCTTTTGATATTGCTTCATTAGATGGTCTTAACGGCTTTGTCCTGAATGGTATAGAGGGAAGTCGCTCAGGTTCCTCTGTCAGTAATGCTGGAGATATAAATGGTGATGGGTTCGATGACCTAGCCATTGGTGGTCCATTTGCCACGGTTAATGGTAACTATGCTGTCGGTCAAACCTATGTCGTCTTTGGTAGCAGTGAGCTATTGGCATCGACCTTAGAACTGGCCAAGCTTGATGGCAATAATGGCTTCACCATTAACGGTAGTGCTGAGTTTGCTGCATCGGGTAGCTCTGTTAGCAGCATCAGCGATTTTAATGGGGATGGCTTTAATGATCTGATTGTTAATGATGGTTTTGTTGTATTTGGCTCTAGCGCAAACTTTAGTTCAACTCTTGAATTAGCAGATCTTGATGGTGGCAATGGATTTGCCATCACGAATACGGGACCGTATACATCTATCGTAAATGATGCGGGTGATATTAACGGAGATGGCTTTGCAGATCTGATTATTGGCAATTTATTTGCGAATGATTATGCAGGTCAGAGCTTTGTGGTGTTTGGTCAGTCTGATGGCATAGGTTCAAGCTTTGATGTTTCTACCCTCGATGGTCGAAATGGCTTCATTCTTAATGGGGAAGTAGGTGGCTTCTCTGAAGGAGAACGTTCTGGTAGTTCAGTTAGTAGTGCTGGAGACATCAATGGTGATGGGTTTGGTGACTTGATCATTGGGGCTCCTAGTCGTCGAGACAATAATCCAGGTAAAGCCTACATCGTTTTTGGAAAAGCTGAAGGCTTTCCGGCTAGTGTGGAGCTTGCTGATTTAAATGGCCGCAATGGTTTTGTCCTCAACGGTGTTGATATTAGTGGCGAAACAGGTGGCTTAGGTGGCTTCGTCGGTAGTGCAGGTGATATCAATAATGATGGCTTGGATGATCTCATGGTTTCGGCACCCACTGCTGGTAGCTATGCAGGAAAAACTTATGTGGTGCTTGGCAATTCAGCACCGAAGTTGAATCTTAGTAATTCTGAATCTAGCATTGAGGCTACAGCGTTCTTCCAGGGTGACGCCGCAGCGGTTTTGGGCAGCCAACTAGAACTATCTGACAACAGCAATAGTTTAATTGGCGCAACAATAACTATCACAAATCCCTTAGATGGCATAACCGAGACTTTAGATAGTCAAGCAGAAGGAACAAACATTGACGTTTCCTATGATTCTACCTTGGGTGTATTGTTCCTTAGAGGTGAAGATACAGTTGAAAATTACCAAAAAGTTCTGCGTACAGTAACGTACAACAACACAGCCAAAAATCCTGATACAACAGATCGCATTATTGAATTTTGGGTCGATGATGGGCAAGCTCATAGCAATAAAAGTGTTGTGGCAACTACGACGCTTTCATTCAAGACATTTAATCAAATTGACGGCACAGATCGCTCAGATCAACTCCTAGGAGATTCTGAAGCAGATTTAATTAAGGGTTTCAAAGGCAATGATTTTCTGTCTGGACAAGCTGGGGATGACACCTTGCTTGGTGGTAATGACAACGATAAATTATTGGGCAATCAGGGCAATGATAGCCTCAATGGCGGGCGAGGAAATGATGTCCTGTTGGGTGGGCAGGATGACGATATCCTCAGAGCGGGGATTGGCAAGGATCTTCTGTTTGGAAATGAAGGGGATGACCAGCTCCTTGGGCAACGGGGAGATGATGTCTTACATGGTGGGCTAGGCAATGATGACCTTCAAGGAGGTCGAGGTCGAGATTTGCTCAATGGCGGAAGTGGAAATGACACGTTGTCAGGCGCTGGGAGCAGCGACTATTTATTCGGAGGTCGAGGCAATGATCACCTACTGGGCGAGAGGGGAAGCGATATTATCCAGGGCAATGAAGGGGATGATTGGATTGATGGCGGTTTAGGACAAGATAGTCTTTTTGGAGGGCAAGGAGTTGATCAGTTTGTGTTGCAGGCTGGCAACGGCAAGGACATTATCTTTGATTATCAGGATGGTATTGATTCCTTCGTCTTAGTCGATCTGAATTTCGAGGAGTTAGAGATTCAGCAAGACGGTGGACAAACTGTTATTCAGGTAGAGTCCACGCAAGAGGTCCTAGGCCTGTTGCTGTATGTCAAGGCTAGCCATATCGATCAAACCGATTTTTCATCGTAACGATATGGCTCACTTTTCTGAGAAATGAACTGCAGCCATTGAGTTTAGGTCTTTTAGAAGTTACGCATTGACAGAATAACAATGAAGTGGTACCCATTGGTTGGACAATGTTGAGGGGTACTTAGAAATCCTTCGGTTTGACGCCTTGCTAACCCATAAATACATTTGATGGTCTCAAAGGTGGAGATTGCTGTATCGCTATAGGTCAGAGAGGCTCCCCGCTTGTTACTCGGTGTGTTTTTCAGCCAATGTTCAATGGCTGATTGTTCGAGCCAGAAGGTCACACTTCCCCGCTATTTGAGACCAGCGTTATACTCAGACCAGTTGCGGATTCGGTAACTCATGGGCTAGCGGTTTTTGGTGGTACATAAACTCTAGCTCATGCCTTGTCCGCAGCACCTATTCATGCAACAACGCCGTTTGTAAAACTCCAATATTTACTCAGCTCCTCGCTGAATCGTGTAGCCTACTCCCCGGACTGACAAGATCATATCGGGATCGTCTGAATCTTCTTTGAGCTTGTTGCGCAGGCGAGACATATGAACATCCACAACGCGGGTATCGATCTTGCCATCAGGACTATATCCCCAAACTTTTTGGAGGAATTCAACCCTCGAGATCGGTTCACCGGGACGGCTGACCAGTAACTCCAGTAAGTTAAACTCCAGATGCGTGAGCTGAATGCGCTCATGGTGCTTATAAACTTGCCGTTTGTTCGTGTCGATCTCTAGTTGCCCAATTTGAATGATACCGACCGATTTTTGGTGTGCTGCACTGGGCTTCGTAACCCGTCTGAGAATACAGCGAATTCTGGATTCTAATTCTTTAGGTGAGAAGGGTTTTACCATGTAGTCATCTGCACCCATTTCCAATCCAGTGATGCGATCCGCCACATCTGAGAGAGCGGTCAGCATAATGATGGGTACATCTGACTGTTGTCTGAGCGCCTGACACACTTGATACCCATTAAGTTTAGGCATCATCACATCCAAAATAATTAAATCCGGTTCCTGGTGCTGAAAAACCTGTAATGCTTCTTCTCCATCTGCAGCAGTAATGACAACGAAGCCCATCATGGATAGCCGAGTGTCTAAAATCCGACGAATACTGGCTTCATCATCTGCGACTAAAATTTTTTGCTGCTGGTCTTTCAAACTGCTTCAGTATCCAGAAACAGACAACAGTTCAGAGAACAATCTCCTTAAAGGAGAGAAATGGGCCAAGTTGTTGATGTTTGTATCTTCTTGGCAGCCTCTAGACTCTGAGTTTAGCAGTTGGTAGCCGGTTCCTTCGCTTTGTTGCAGCAATATTTGAGATTCGGTGGTTTTGGGTAATAAGCGGGAATAACTTTCTGGTGGAGGTCAGCTTCAACGAAGGGCATTCATCCATAGCTTGACTGAATCGCCCAAAGGCCTGCCACTACAGACCTCCCTCCATCTATTTACCTTGGCCAGAATGCTGAACTGTAAACAGGTTTCACAAAAAAGATCATAAAAATGACTAGAAGGGGCTTGACATATCTTTATGTATTCGTTACATTTATTTACATAAAGTTACAACACACATGAGTTTAACGGAGTCTAATTCTATGAATTCTTCCAACAGTTTCTTCGGCTTTAATCCCTTTGCTGAAGCTTGGAGTGGTCGTTTGGCCATGGTCGGCTTTTACATTGCCCTCGTAATCGAATTGGTCACCGGTAAAGGTGTTTTGCATTTCTGGGGTTTGATGTAATCCTTCTACCCGTTCACTAAACACATCACTGCAAGCTAATTATTAAGGAGATTAATCAACTATGAATTCTCAACCCTCTACTGGATTCAACTCATTTGCAGAAACTTGGAATGGCCGATTGGCCATGCTGGGCTTCACTTTGGCTATCATCACTGAGGCTCTAACAGGTCAAGGAATCATTGGTCAGCTTATTGCTTGGTTTACCCTCTAGTGTGGCCGATGGCCCGTAAGGCATAAGGCTGTCTCAACTGTCATTCTTCAGCCTATCTTGCCTTTTCCTTAAGTTATGGCGACCGTTAATGCTTGATAAATAACCTCTAGGGTTATTTTGGGGCGGGAGCCAGTCCTCTAATTTCTATCGAACTCTTACCCCAGGCCTAAGCTGGGGTTTTTATGTGTTGGGTAGAAATAGACTAAGCGCACAGCCTGAATAGCCCTCCTAGGCTGTATTAGATGCGAACAGACAAAAGTATTTATCATTTTCTTGACAAAACGTTACATTATCAGTTACATTTATTTACATAGATTATTTCCACCGCATTACGGAGTCAATTGATATGAGTACTCAAAATCCAATCTGGGGCTTTACCGATTTTGCAGAGACCTTTGGGGGGCGCCTTGCGATGATGGGATTCTCCCTCGCCTTGGTCACTGAAGTTTTGACTGGAGAAGGCATTGTTGGACAAGTTGCAACCTTATTGCACTTCTAAACCCCTGTCTTAACTCCTGTTTCCCCAGCGTCAAGCTGGGGAGCTATATTTCTTGTTCATTGATTTAGTGTCTACCCGAACATTGCCATTATGAAAAGCCCATTTGTTAGCAAAGATTCAATCACGACCTACCTCCGGGAAATCAGTCGTTTTCCCTTGTTGAATCACGAACAAGAGGTCATTTATGGCAAGCAAGTGCAGCGTTTGACGGTATTACAAGATCTAAACCAAGAGCTGAAAGGCCAGCTAGACCGCGAACCCACCCTAAAAGAATGGGCCGAGAAGGCTGGGGTGCCTGTCTCGCAACTGCAAAAAGACATAAATCTGGGGCAAAAAGCCAATCGCAAGATGGTTGAGTCCAATCTGCGCCTAGTCGTCTCGATTGCAAAGAAGTATAACAAGGCCAAAGTGGAATTCCTTGACCTGATTCAGGAAGGCACGATAGGTTTACAACGGGGTGTTGAGAAATTTGACCCCATGAAAGGCTATCGATTTTCTACCTATGCCTACTGGTGGATTCGTCAAGCGATGACCCGAGCGATCGCAGAACAAGAACGAACGATTCGTCTACCGATTCACATCAATGAGAAATTAAGCAAGTTGCGCAAAGTGAGGCGCCAACTCTCTCAGAAGCTGCATCGTGACCCTACGATTCAGGAACTGGCGGTATCCATGGACCTTTCTCCTAAGAAAGTTGAGGACTATCTTAACTTTGCTCGTCGCTCCATTTCCTTAGATATCCAGATTGGTGACCAGCAAAACACGGAATTGTGGGAACTTCTGGAAGATCCCAATGCTTCTCCTGATGACTATGCTACGGCCTCTTCTTTGCGGTCCGACCTAGAGAAGCTCTTGCAAGATCTCAATCCACAGCAGCGAGAGGTGATTACCCTACGATACGGCTTGATTGACCAGAATCCTTTGACGCTCGCTAAGGTAGGTGAGCGCCTGAACGTCAGTCGCGAATGGGTTCGCCGAGTCGAACGGGAAGCATTTAAGATTTTGCGATCGCAAAAGGTCGTGTTGCAAGAGTATCTCGCCTGCTAAGCCACCTTGCCAAGGCTCAATCTGCGCATTAGCTATTCTCCGACTTGTGAGAGTAGCTTTTTTATTTTATAAATTTACATTTCAATAACCGATATGGAATAGTGAAGCGCTACAGCAAGTGACGTATGGCCACTGGATCAGGTATTAATTCAATATAAATCCGTAAATATAGAGATTAATCTCTATATTGGAGCTTTTAAAAGTAAAAATAGCTGAAATTATATAAATTAGAATTTTTCAATTGTTTTTTGGGGGAATTGCTTCAAATAACATATGCATCGGTGCAGAGTATGGCAGTTAGCATGAGTTTTTGAAAAGCGCAATCTTTGTTGACATTATGTTACAAATTAGCTAATATATTTACATAGCGTTACATAAAGATTTTCACCATGTTTGCTCCCCTCGTCGTACTAGTCCGCAACATTGTCGGCCAACCTAAATTGAGTAAATTCCGAGGGAAGGCCATCGCTCGGCACTCTAAGGCCATCACCAATTTTTGTAATCAAGTCGGAATTGATCGTAGTCTTCGCCAGAACTGGATTCGACTAGCACGCGATAATGGCAAGCGACTTGGTTTACTTGCCTAAAGACTAGGCCTTTATAACCTCGGGGAGATATACATTGGTCCAGTTTGATGTGTCATGTCAACACCAACTGGTAATCCACCCAACCGATATCTTGACCCTTCACTGCCGCAAACCGCCTCCACTGACAAAGCTCCAAGCATCGGGCGACTGATCCCTGGAATGACTGCAGCGTATTTACCGATTTGAACCATCCTGAACATATTTTAAAGAAGGAACTTCTCATGCCTGTAAACGACAAACCTCGACGTCCACGTCCGAACCCCCTTAGCACCTTTCTTCTATTTCTGCCCATCGGACTTTTGATCTTAAACTTAGTATTTACCTTCGGGGGTAATCCCCGGGTTTCCAAAGTTCCCTACAGCTTCTTCATCGAGCAAGTTCAGGATGAACAAGTGGCTCGAGTCTCCGTTGGTCAGGATGTCATTCGGTATCAGATTAAAAATGCAGAGGGAGAACCTGGACAGATTCAAGAAACCACCCCCATTTTCGACCTAGAATTACCCAAACTCCTCGAATCCAAAGGCGTCGAATTTGCCGCCACCCCCCCCGCAGGCAATCGCTGGTTCACC
>NZ_JANQOP010000309.1 GCF_028285745.1 Acaryochloris sp. IP29b_bin.137
TTTACGATTAAACGGGTATAAATCTCTCAAACCCGCTATGACCAAGCTTGCTAATAGGATTCATCGCATTTTCTCGCTGCTAACTTAAAACAGCCCTGAGTCGTTAACTGCATAATTCTTCAATGGGAAGATGATGAATTGATAGAGGGGATCGAAGCGGGCATGATTGTCTCTATAACTTTGACGACAGTTGCACTTATTGCGAAGGCTCAAAATCTGCACTAGGTCAGTCGTTCAGATAGGGTGAATCCTTAATTTTATTATGACAATCCCTGTTGCTGGCGTGTCTGAAGAAATGATCAAACTGTGACCTCGGTATTGAAGAAGCCTAGCCTACCTTTGATTTGAGCAACCATCAGAGATGAACAGCTAGATCGTATTTCGGAGAAAAAGTCTCTGGCATCAGAGTCATTCAGACCACAAATTAAATATTTTTCTGGAGCTTTCCTTCTCTATTAAATGATTGCTTGGCTTCTCAGTGGTTCGTTTACCGTCTGAAGTTTTTAGGTAAGAAATGATGACGATTACTTTTAAGCAATATCCAAAGTGTATTTCTGATCTATTCAACTATGGATTAATGTACGCGGTGGCAGAATATAAAATTCATTCTCCACAACCCTTAACCCAGTCTGAAAGTTGGAGCTATTGGACTCAACCTAGATCACCATTGATGGAATGGTTGGCAAGAGTTTATCCGCTTAAGGCACAACGCATCTCTTATCTAAATCGGATGCTTGCTCAAGATCATGCCAGCGGCATTGAAACTCATTACGATGTTTCCAATGAGTTCTATGCTTTGTTTTTAGACGAAATATATCGGTTTTATACCTGTGCTGAATTTCAGTCAGACCAAGATTCTTTAGAAGAGGCACAAACCCATAAAGCTCAATATCTCTTATCGTTGATGCAACTTCAGGGGAACGAGAAGGTTCTGGATCTCGGGTGTGGTTGGGGAGCCATGTTGAAGTTTCTCCAAGATTCAGGCCATCAGGGGCCATTAGCAGGATACACCTTATCGAAAGAGCAGTTAACCTATGCCCAACAACGGTTAAGGCTAAACGTCTCTCTCACTAATTTTATTACGGATAAGTTTGTAGAAGCCCCCTATGATTGCATCTTTTCGATTGGTGCTTTAGAGCATGTTCGCCCCCATGAACTCACAGATCTATGCCAAAAAATTTATGATGCTTTAGTTCCTGGTGGCAAAGCGGTTCATCAGTTCTTCTCTCTGGAACGTGAGCCCTATCCAACATCAATGGTTTTGATGCAACTTTTTTTCCCAGGGTCTCTATTGTCTATGCATAAGACTCATCTTCAAATCTCTCAGGAGGTCGGGTTCCGTATTACCCATGACTCAATTCATGACTACAAACCCACCTTGAAAGCCTGGTATGAACGATTGGCCAAAAACCAAGATCAAGCGATTGAGCTAGTGGGGCTAGAAATATTCAATCGCTATATGACCTTTTTCCCCATCGCATGGTTGTTCTTTGAGCAGCATGAAGCTGAACTCCATAGAATTGTGATGGAAAAACCAGAGACTTAAAAACTTAAATGAGAGGATCGTGAACGAATCTTCGCCTTTTTGAGATCGAGAGGGATATCTAGAGTATCTGCTCTAAAATCGTTGGGTCTTTAATCTCATGATCTTTAGCCAGCATAATGACCTTAGAAATCACCTCTGCTGTTTTTGGATCATTATCGGCAAAGGGCAAAAAGAGGCGCCCCCGGTGTTGACTGTGAACGGGAACCACACAGATCGCCCCGCCGGGTTGACGATGTACCATTGCACTGCCCAGATGGACGCTATAGCTACCGATCTTCCCTTCGATTAAGGCGTGAGACTTTTGCAGTTGAATATTATGAAGCTGGAGCAGGCGACTCGTTTCTTGGAGCAGGGAAGCTCTCATTTCTACCGTTGAGGCACTGGCTTCTGGATCGACGCCGCCTTGGTGAGCCACGCTGACGACTAGATCCAGATCCCGCATCACTTCACTAAAAAGACGGGAGGGCACGGCGGATAATTCGAGGGTCTTGTAGGTGGTGCGATCGCAAAAGCAAATCTGATCCAGGGTAAATCCTTCTACCTCTGTTGGTGTATACCAGCCCTCTTCAAATTCAAGCCAAACCACAATCTGTTGATCATGAAAGGTGCGCCGAATCCCTTCGTCTGGATGGGCGACCCAGCCCCGTTTGCCCAGGAGGGCCAAGGACTGCCGAGGGTTGACTTGATGCCCCGTATATCGGCAAGAGCCAGACCCTCGGCCTTGTTGTTCTGCCGTAGTCAAAACATAGAGTTCTCGGAAAATCTGTTTAAAGGGTTGGACTAACTCTGACTGGAAACAGTATTGCTGCCAGAGATGCCAATCCTCCCGTTCGGCTAAATCAACGGGGTGAGCGATGCGCAGCTGCATGGATGCTTTGATGGCCACGGTTTGACCGTCATGGTTGAGTAATCCGTCCACCTGGGGTAATCCAGCCACCCCGGTGTCACTTTCAATAAAAACCAGGCGTTGCAAGACAGGTTTTAACAGGGGATGGGTTAGGAGTTGCTTTAATTCAGTGCCAGTGAACTGATCGCCCCGGCACATGGATTGTTCTAGGGATTGAGTGATGCGACTGGCCTGCTGGGTAATCTTTTTTTTGCGCTGTTGCAGGGCTTTGATTTCTGGATTTTTGCGGAGTTTAGCTGGGACCGATTTGAGGGATTTCCCATTTTTAAGCACCGAAATCTGGGGTTTACCCTCGGGGGTGATACTTAAGCTGACGGTGACCGGATCAATCTCCACGGACACAGCGCCAGTGGCCAAATCTTGGATTGCCATCCCTTCCATGGCCCATTCCAGTCGCTGTGGATCGGGATACCCAGCAGTGCGTGCCAAGTTATCCATACTAATGCGAGCGGCTAGCTTTTCACTGGCTTGGCGCTGAGAGCCAAACTTACGGCTCTCCCGCAGAAATTCTTGGACGATTTGATAGCGTTCAAGTAAGTCTGCGTCTCGCTTTTTCCCTCTTGCTAAAGGCAGTAGGCCCAAGGCCCGCACACTATCCTGATGCCGCTTGGTTTGCAGTCGTTTAATCAGGCCAGCTCGATCCGTTGCTCCAGTCATGGCCTCGGCAAAGAGTTGTGCCCGCTTATGGCCCCCACCGCCAGAGGTGTACTTGGCAGCTTCATTTAGGGCCGTCCACCGATCCGACTTCATGCCTTTGCGAATCCGCTGAAACCAGGCCACATCCACTGCGCCATCCAGCAAATCCTGGCTAGAGAGGGGCGTCCGTTCGGCAATCTGAGCCGCCCACAGGTTGCGAATATCAGCATCCACCTGCCAAGCCTCATCTTTGGTATGGGCATGAAACCACCAAACGGCTTCCGCAAACCCTTTCCACCGCAGAGCGTGTTCAATGTAATTCACCCATTGGGGCGCATACATGGCCAGCTCCACGAGCTGCTGGGTGGGGATAGAGGCCGCTTTAATGGCTTTGGCAAAGTCCTGGGGCGTTTCGTCTTCTCCTGGAAAAGAAACCCGACACAGATGGCTCAATACCGCAGTTCGACTTCTACTATCCGACACCCAACCCCGAATAAATTTTTCATTATCCAGCTTTTGGAGGAGGTTCACTACGGTGGCAATGCCTTCAATGGAACTCAGATTCTTGGCAACTTCAGTGGCTGCCGTGGGCAGTTCGCCTCGGGTGAGTTCGACTTCCAGGATGCGATCGCAACTTTGATTCACAATCTGACCGATCTTAGGATTAGCCTGAATGCAGGGATGCGGCTTCCGTTGGGTCAACTCTCGCAGTTCGTTAAACCGCGAAGACATGGGGCGCGCACCGATTAAGTAATCCCAGAAATCTGCATCGGTAGCAGCTTCAGCACCATAAGCTAGGGTAATTTCCTGCAACTCAGGGCGATGGCGTTGAATAAATCCTTCTTCTTGGGTGGTTTCAAAGCGGTCGTAGCTATAGCGAGTTTCTCCTGATTTGACCCGCCACTGGGGAACACTCTCATCGCTAGGTTCATCAATCCAACACAGGAGCTGCCAGATGTGTTGAATTTGTTCCAAAGACCATTCTGTCGGGTGATCACGGAAATGAGATCTGGCTAAATTTAGCCATACCAACAGTCTTGAATTACGCCACTCCTGCCGCTTGTCTGCCGTATGTTGATGGATGATAGATAGGGTATATTGAGCTGCATTTAACAAGGCATCAATTAAATTATGGGGTGGCTCCAAATAAATCAACCAAGATAGAAGGCCGGGTATCAAAGGGGAGGTTAGTTCAACTGGGGTAAACCACTGTTCAAACAGTTGATGTTGCCACTTGGGCGGTTGGTTGCGTCCACGATCCATTCCAAACTCGTAGTGAAATGGCTGGCTATTTGCACCATGACAAGCCGCAATGGCACGAAGGATTTCCAACCCATCTGGATCTCGTAAAGACTTTGGGCGATTCGTTAACCAAGCCTCCCAAACTTCTGCCAAGGGGAGTCTGTTTAGATTCTCTGCTTGGGATAGCTTGAAATCGGGTGTTGGCAACCAGTAAAGATTTCCAAATAACTGTTCCTGGGGATAGTCGCTATTGAGTACAACCTCCTCAGTTCGGTGCTCGTCAATTAGTGCATGTAAGGAGGCCAGTATTTCTTTGGCTGCCTCAGAAATTAAGGGAATGGGATGTTTGGGTTGTGTGGGGGATTGGGGATGCGATCGCAACTCCCAAGGCGCTAAACCCAAAGCATCATCCAATGTGGGAATATCCTGTTGATCTGCCATCAGTTGATCGAGCAGTTCTTGCTCACTCGCCGTCCGCTTGGGGCGCTGGCTAGCATAGGCTTCAGCGACGGGTTTGACCTGGCCTCGCTCCGCTTGCTGAAGCTGGACAAGCAGTTCTAATCCGGCTTTGCGCTGAGGGGCTTTAGACTGATTTAGAAGACGTTGGGCACTCTCAATGGCGGCATCATCGTCTTGTTTTAATAACAAGGACAGAACACCTCTTCTCAAGTCTGCCGCTTTGCGGTATAGCATCGACTCCAGCATTTGGGCTTCAGGGGCAGTCGGACAGTAACGATGAGCGTCGAGAGCGCTCATGATTTGCTCCCGGACATAGCTACTGCGATCACGAATCAGCTCAAAAACAACCTCCCGCGCCTGATCATCCCAAGTTTGCTTAATCAGTTGCTTTCCAACTTCGATACGCCCCCATTCACCCATCATGGTTCGATAAGGCATTAACCGCTTAACAGGGCGGTCACCTAAACTGCGAACTAGATTGTCAGCAACACTCTGCAGGGTAATGGTGTAATTCATCCATGACCACACAAGGGGTTCAATGGATGTTTCTTTCGCGGAAAAGCGGTTGATAAATGCTTCTAATGCTTCAAAGCCAGCCCTGCATCCCAACGAGAGATAGGCCTGAACGGCAACTCGGATATCATCGTCGGCAAGACTGGGGGTAAGGGCCTCTCGGGCTTGACTGATATCCAATTGACGGAGCAGATAAGCCGCTACAAATCGTTGCTCAACGGTCCCTGTTTTCAAGAGTTCAAGAGCAGGTGGAATCGCTAGATCGACATTCTCAAATGCCAGAGACCAAAGGGCAAGATAAACCAGATTAGGGTCGTCATTTTGGAGTAACGCAGTTCGTTGGTTCGGGTGCTCTAACACCTGGAGAAGCAGTTCTAAACTTTCTTGCACCCGACGCTGGTGTTCCACCTCCCAACCCAAGCCAAACCATACATCCACGGCCCGAATCGTGGCACTAAAGCGGACAAGATTATGCTCTAGGATGACGCGGACAATACGTTGAAAGGCTTGGGGATGGGCTTCATCAATAGTTTCTAAAATGGTTTGTCGCAGTCCTTCTTGGCGTTGGGCAGCCACTAGCAGATTCTCAATCAGCTCCCATCCCTCGGGTCGATTGGCGACTAGCAGGGCGCGAGTCACATGCCGCCCCATGGCACCAATCTCATGGTCACCCCGGGCGGAGTCGCAGAGAATCTCGAAAATCTGATCGCCTAAGGCATCCCCTTGGTTAATGGCTGCGGCGAACAAGCGCCCTAGAAGATCGGCACTATAACCCAGATAAGGAGCCCAAGCCGCATACCAATCCAGGGGTTGTTCATACCCTCGGACAATCCCCAGTAATGACTGAATAAAATTCCGACGGGCAAATTCATGATGCTCAGGATGATCCGAGCGAAAGGCCCTGCGAGAGTAACCCACCTGATAGGGGAGGGTCGCAATCAAATCGTAAGCTAGCAACACATAGTCGCTAATTTGAGGAAAGAGAACCTCAAAGAGTTGGCACCGCTCTGATTCTGAAAGCTCAATCGCGTCTTGAAAGGGCTGCCAGTAGGGATCTCGGTTATAGGGGTGGTCCCACTCGTAGGGCGAATCGTTCAGGCCCAACATCCTCCGCCCAATATGATTCAATGGGTCCGGCAATGCGGCCAGTTCAGTTGCTCGGCGATCTAACCATTCTTCGACCCGAAATTTCTTTAGGGATTCCTGTGCAAGTTCACGATTCAGCATGTTATCCCCCTACCAGTGCAACGAGTCGAATAAACGTTAAGCGGCTATCGAGCTTGAGGTGCACGGTGGCATCTAACGCTTCCTGCTGCACATCATCGAGAAACACGTAGTACAGCCCATCAATAAAGCCCATAATGGCGGTCTCGATAGCCGTCGCCTCATCCACGACTTGTTCAAAGTCGCGATCGCCCATCGTTACTTTGCCCTCAGCCAAGCCCTGATGGATCTCGCCCTTACTTAGGAACTGCTGCAGCTTCTGCTCCGTTTGCCGCGTTTGGAACGCTTGGACTTCAGCCCTCACTACACAGATAATCAGGTCACGGAGAGTGAGGGGCGAGTCTTGAAGGGAAGGGGGGATGGGAATGGACCAATCTGAAAAAATGGGTCGCCGTTTCCCAATGACTTTTCCCTCGACGGTGATACAGGAGGTCATGTGATTAGGAGGAATGAAACAAATGTACTATAGCCAATAAAAATTAAATTGTCATCAGTGAAAAATAGACTGTTGAGGGTGGGGCTCAATCTACCTCTAGGGAATGTTCAACCAAGAACCGCCCTACTGATAATGCCCCTAGATTACTCTCATAGAACTCACCATCGGTATGGACCTGCTGTTCAGGGGTGATCACCCAACATTGATATCCCCATTCCAAGGCATAGGAGACGCCCACCAGCCATCCACCGGGAAATCCAACTAAATCTGTTAGGGAGTCTATTGCCATTCAACCCTCCCTACAAAGAGGAAAAAGAAACTTTTTTTGCCCTGTTGACACAGGAATAGTACAAGTATACTATACTAGTCGAACAACCTCAAATTATCCTTTTGGAGACCCAATCATGGCCACCCATACCGACGCTTCCGAAAAGCAAAAAGCCCTGGACTTGGTGATGAAAAATGTGGAACGGACCTTTGGTAAAGGGGCAATTATGCGTCTGGGGGATGCTACTCGGATGCAAATTGAAACGATTTCTACGGGGGCTTTGACCCTGGATCTGGCGTTAGGGGGCGGCCTGCCAAGAGGGCGAGTGATTGAGATCTACGGTCCTGAAAGTTCTGGAAAAACGACTGTAGCGTTACATGCGATCGCACAGATCCAAAAAACAGGTGGAGTCGCCGCCTTTGTCGATGCCGAACATGCCCTAGATCCGGTTTATGCCGCTGCCTTAGGGGTCGATGTTTCTGAACTCCTGGTCAGTCAGCCCGACTCCGGCGAAATGGCCCTCGAAATTGTCGATCAGCTGGTCCGCTCTAGTGCCGTCGATCTGGTGGTGGTGGATTCCGTCGCTGCCCTCACCCCCCGCGCTGAAATTGAAGGGGATATGGGCGACTCCCACATGGGCCTTCAAGCCCGCTTGATGAGTCAGGCCCTCAGAAAAATCACGAGTAATATTTCCAAATCCGGCAGTACCGTAATCTTCCTCAACCAGCTTCGCCAGAAGATTGGCGTGACCTACGGTAGCCCTGAAGTCACCACAGGCGGTAACGCCCTCAAATTCTATGCTTCCGTTCGCCTCGATATCCGTCGTATTCAGACTCTGAAAAAAGGAACGGATATGTTCGGGATTCGGGCCAAAGTGAAAGTCGCCAAGAACAAGGTGGCTCCTCCGTTTCGGATTGCCGAGTTTGACATTCTGTTTGGCCAAGGCATTTCCACAACGGGATGCCTGGTCGATATGGCCGAGGAAACAGATGTGATCGTCCGCAAAGGCGCTTGGTATAGCTACGACGGCAACAATATTGGGCAGGGCCGAGAAAACACGATTCAGTACTTTATCGATAATCCCGAATTCGCTGAGAATGTCGAGCAACAAGTCCGGCAGAAATTGGAGCTAGGAGCTGAAGTCTCTGCCAATTCGATTACGGTGGTGGAAGTCGAGGAAGAAGAGGCTGCATAATACCGGCTTAATCCCCATCCACTACCATTTCGAAGCTTAGTTTGTCCGACCTGATTCTTACATTGAGGAATATTCAATGATTGGATATGTGACTTTAGGTACGAACGATATTTCTAAAGCAGCCCAGTTTTATGATTCTCTTTTCGAGGTGCTAGGCGGCAAACGGTTAATGGAATCGGACAGTTTTATTGCCTGGGGCATTGAACCCGATCAGCCCTATGTCTGTGTGACTGAACCCTTCAATGGTGAGCCTGCCGCCGTTGGCAATGGCGTCATGATTGCCCTTATGGTTGACAGCACTGACAAAGTAGATGAAGCCTACCAAAAGGCCATAGAGCTGGGTGCTCAAGATGAAGGTCCAGCCGGGCCAAGAGACGACATTGATGGATTTTATGCGGGCTACTTCCGGGATTTGGATGGCAATAAACTCAATGTTTTTCATATGCCTTCGCCCTAAAAGGCTGAAGTAATTATCAATTGACTGCGGCTGCAGCATCATTCCAACTTAATCTGCGACACCTATTATCCGCAGTAGTACGAGCAAACCACAGTAATTCCGCTTACTGCTTAAAAGCATAAGGAGACAGCCATGGGTTTACAGGATCAAATCGGCAGTTTTTGCTGGTGGAGTTTAATGACAAAAGATGTACCAAAAGCGAATGAGTTTTATCATCAGCTCTTTGATTGGCAGTTGAGTGAAATGGAAATTCCCGGCCATGATAATGCCACGATTTACGCTGCGGGGAAAGGTGGATTTGCCAATCCAGTCCCCATCGAGAACGACTTCCCGTTCCCCAGCCACTGGATTTCTTACATCATCGTTGCAAATGTCGATCAAGCCTGTCAGCAGGCGGAGGAGTTGGGGGGTAAGGTCAGTGTTCCTACCTTTGAGATTCCATCCGTGGGCCACACTGCCGTGATCAATGATCCAGTTGGCTCCGCCTTTCATGTGTTTACCCCAGAGCAGGACAGTGACGATCTAAATATGATCGGTAATGGTCCTGGAGAGGTTTGCTGGATGGAACTTCTAGTCGATGATCCAACCGCCGCTTTACCCTTCTACTCTGAACTGTTTGGCTGGCAGTTTTCCGCTCCTATGCCTATGAACGGTGGAGAATATTAC